>JAAYUA010000005.1 GCA_012517935.1 Acetobacter sp.
CTTCGTGACCGACACGCTTGCGATCGGCTACCACTTCAAGCCGTTCTCGTTCATGAAGTCGCCCACCTTCCGGATGAACTTTTCCAACCTCACCGGCTCGATTGTGCGTGTTGGCACCACCGGCGTGACCAACAACCTGCACAACGTGACACTGCTCGACGGTTCGACACTCGCCGGCAGCTCAGGTGCGAGCTTCTATGTCCTGCCACGCTTCTCGATGACAGGAACAATCTCAACCGACTTCTGATGGCAGGCATCGACATAAAAACACCAGCAAAACACAAAAAAAGCCAGATACAGAAAAGACAGAGTTGGCCACAAACCGGATTAGGAGCCACTGACGCACTCCTAATCCCTATCAGCTGGCTGGCTGAGGAAAGTACAATACGTGACACGTAAAATTATCATTGATACCGACCCCGGACAGGATGACGCGGTCGCCATCTTTCTTGCGCTCGCCTCGTCGGAACTCGACGTGCAGGCAATTATTGCCGTCGCAGGAAATGTGCCGCGTAGCCATACCGTCGAAAACGCCCGGCGTGTTCTGGAGCTCGCTGGACGCGCCGATATACCCCTGTATGCCGGAGCGGAACGCCCCCTGCAGAAAACCCAGACCACAGCTGAGCATGTCCACGGTCCCACAGGCCTGGATGGCATCGATATGTCCTGGTCGCCATCCATGCCAGTGCAGGAGCAGAGCGGTGTCGAATACCTGATCCAGTCCGTCCGTGCGGCAGAACCGCAGGACATAACTCTCGTCATGCTCGGGCCGCTGACCGATCTTGCGATCGCGCTGACTCTGGCCCCCGATATCGCCAGCCGCCTGCGGGAAGTCGTCTTGATGGGAGGCGCATGGTCCGAGCTGGGAAATATTACGCCAGCCGCCGAATTCAATATCTACGCGGATCCCCAGGCCGCCGACATTGTCTTCAATGCGGGCATTCCCCTCGTCGTCCTTCCACTTGATGTCACGCACAAATGTCTCGGACTTCCGGAAAGGCTGAAGGCCCTGAGAGACAACGGCAACCGATGTTCCGTGGCCGCCGCCGACATGCTGTCATATTCCGAGCGTTTTGATCTCGACAAATACGGTTGGAAGGGCGCGCCCCTGCATGATCCGTGTACAATCGCCTGGCTGCTGCAACCCGAAATTTTCAGTGGCCGTTCCGTGCATGTCGGGATCGAGACAGCAGGAGTGCTCTCCACCGGAATGACAGTCGTTGACTGGTGGTCGGTCACAGGCAGGGCGCCAAACGCACTGTTCCTGACAGACGCCGATTCTGATGCGTTCTACACCCTCCTGACAACCCGTCTTGCAACTCTTCCCTGAACTGGGAGATAAGATTTCCGTTCACAATTCAAAATAAACTATTGTTTGATTTTAAAACATGTGTCAGCTTTCTGGCAGGGAACGGAGCCGGAAATGCCACCACGCAATGATCTGACCGAAAACGAGAAGACCATCCTCGACATGATCGTGGCCAACCCGTTTTCGTCGCAGAGGGAGCTGTCAGAGCGGTGCGGCCTTCCGCGTCCCACCCTGGCGGCCCACATAGGCCAGCTTACACGCAAGGGCTATCTGCTCGGGCGAGCCTATGTCGTGGCAGAGCAGGGTCGGTTCGTGTGCATCGGCGGTGCCGCAATCGACAGGAAATTCTGTCTGTCTGGCCCCATGGTTCCCGGTACCTCCAACCCGGCCGTCGGCCACACGACATTCGGTGGTGTTGCAAGAAATGTCTGCGAAAATCTTGTCCGGCTCGGGCAAGGCTGCTCATTGCTGTCAGTGGTCGGAGATGACCACACCGGACACGCCCTTGTCGAACACATCAGGTCATGTGGCGCGGATACGTCCCGCATACTGTTTGCCCAGGGACAATCGACGGCGGAATACGTCGCCATTCTCGATAGTGATTTTGACCTCGGGGTTGGCGTATTCGATTCTTCGGTGTCAGAACTCTTGAATGTTGAATATCTGCAGAAAAATTCAGCCATGATCGCATCAGCGAAATGGGTGTTTGCGGACTGCAACGTATCTCCCGATGTTCTCGCCTGGCTTGTCACGGAGGTAGGACGAAGCCCGGCCCACCTGGTGTTTGATACGGTGTCCATCAGCAAGGCCCGCCGCCTTCGAGGCTATCTACACGGAGTGGACGTTCTGTTCACAAACCGAGATGAAGCCATCCTTCTCCTTGATGGTGCACAGTCTTTCACAATACCTGAAATCGCCGCCGCCCTTGTCAGGGCGGGGGTCGGCACCGCCATCATAACCGAAGGCTCGGAAGGGCTGACTGTTGCCGACAGCAACGGCGCTCGCCGGATCCCCGCCGTTTCCGCAGCCGTTATCGACGTGACCGGCGCGGGCGATGCCCTGGTCGCTGCTACGCTGACGGGGCTGATGGCAGGAGAGGATATTGACGCCGCTTGCCGGCAGGGGATCGCGGCAGCAGCCATGACAATCGGCTGCAGGGAGAGCGTCAATCCCGAACTGACCCATGAAGCCCTGCAGAAATTCATGAAAAGCCCTGTTTTTCCCTCAAGGTACAAGGAACAGACAGTATGAATATAGCCAGTCTTCCAATCGTCTTCTCCCCCGAAGTCAGGGCCGCTCTGGACAAGGGGCAGGCCGTCGTCGCTCTTGAATCAACGATCATCACCCATGGTATGCCCTGGCCTGATAATGTGCAGACCGCCCGTCTGGTGGAAGACACTGTCCGCGCAGAAGGCGGAGTGCCGGCCACGATCGCTATCATTGAAGGCAAGATCCACGTTGGCCTTGATGACAGCGCGATCGAATGGCTTGGGACCGCAAAGGACGTCATGAAAGTCAGCCGGGCGGATCTCGCATTCGCGCTCTCCGCCGGAAAACACGGGTCAACAACAGTCGCCGCGACCATGATCTGTGCCCACCTCGCAGGGATCGGCGTGTTCGCAACCGGGGGGATCGGTGGCGTTCATAGGGGGGTGGAGGAGACGATGGACATCTCGGCAGACCTCACCGAGTTCGCCCGTACGCCCGTGGCCGTCGTGTGCGCTGGCGCCAAGGCCCTTCTCGACCTGCGTCGCACGCTGGAATTTCTTGAAACACAGGGTGTGCCCGTCATCGGATATCAGACCAGCGATTTTCCGGCCTTTTGGAGCCGCTCCAGTGGTCTGCCTGTGCCACTGCGCGCAGACAGCGCCGAGGTCATCGCTACGATGATCGACATGCGCCGGAAGCTTGGCCTGGAGGGTGGCGTGGTGGTGGCCAATCCCGTCCCTGCGGAGGACGAAATTCCTGCCGCCGAGATCGAGATCCTGATCGCCAAGGCTGTAGCTGAGGCGCATGCCGCCGGCATTTCAGGAAAAGCCGTTACTCCATATCTTCTTTCGCGAATGCTCGAACTGACGGAAGGTCGCAGCCTGAAGACCAACATAGCGCTTGTGCTCAACAATGCACGGCTTGCCACACGGATCGCCGTTGCGATATCGCAGAAGTAACGGCAACAGATGACAGTCCATCTCCGGCCACTCCTTGGAATCGCAGCACTCCTCCTGGTCGGAGTTGTCTTCTCATCCGACAGACGAAACATAAGACCACGCGTGATCTTGCCTGCCCTGACCTGCCAGTTTGCGTTTGGTCTCCTGATGCTCGGTGTCCCGGCTGGGCGCGCTGCTCTCAGCGCGCTTGCCGGAAGCATCTCCTGGGTTGCGGATTTCGGACGTGTCGGAATCAGCTTCGTATTCGGTGCCCTCGCCAATCCGGAACTCACGAGAAACATATCTGGAGCGGGCCTGATCTTCGCCATCAACATCCTGCCGCAGATCATCTATCTCAGCGCACTTATCGGCGTGCTGTATCATTACAATGTCATGCAGCTCGTGGCGCGGGGCATAGGCGCGGTGCTGACAAAACTCATCGGCGTCAGCACGGTCGAGGCTTTTTCCTCTGCCATGGCCATGTTTCTCGGACAGACCGAAGTCCCCATCGCCATCCGCCCCTATCTGATGAGCCTTAGCCACAGCGAACTCCTGTCCGCAATGTCGAGCGGAACCGCGTCAATCTCCATGTCAATGCTCGCGGCCTATGCCGGGCTTGGAGTGCCGGTCACCTATCTGCTCGCAGCATCCTTCATGGCCATGCCCGGTGGTCTTCTCTTTGCCAAGCTGATCATGCCGTCCGACGGCAAAGAGCGGAACGATCTCACCCAGGTCGAGACAAGGGAGATACGGTCCGCCAATGTGTTCGACGCACTTGCGGTCGGCGCCGGAAACGGCCTTAAGGTCGCGGTGTCAGTCGCGGCCATGCTGATCGCCTTCATCAGCACCATAGCCCTGCTGAACGCCATACTTGGGACCATCGGTCACAAGACAGGTTTCCCGGATCTCTCGGTCGGAACACTGTTCGGCTGCATCCTTCGTCCCGTTATCTGGTTGCTGGGTGTCCCGTGGGACCAGAGCAGCATCGTAGCCGGTATCGTCGGCACCAAGATCGCGGTGAACGAGTTTGTCGCCTACGGAAGCCTTGCGCCCTTTTATACCCACCAGGGGCTGACGCCACAGGCCCTGGCCATTGCTTCGTTTGCCTTGTGCGGTTTTGCAAACCTGTCATCAATCGGCGTGTTGATCGGCAGCTTCGGCAGCCAGTGTCCGGAGCGCAGGCAGGAAGTGGCAAGATTGGGATGGCAGGCCGTGCTTGCAGGAACCCTTTCAAACCTCACCAGTGCCGCGATAGCCGGAATGTTCATCTCATAATCCCGGCGATAACGCAGATGGGAGTTCTTCAGGCCTGATCCTGAAGAAGAACCCGTAGTTACGAGCTACTCTCAGGATCGCAAGGTTCCAGCCTCAGCAGATAATAGCGCCCATGATCGCTGATCATCGGGCTCATTTCATGCCGCTCCCGTAATGAGCCCGTATTTCTTCTCAGGCTCTTGGATTATTGCGCCCTTGCATGTCTTGTCCCGTCATTGTCATCGCCTTCCACCAGAGTGATTACTTCTGTTCTGCAGGAGATCCGGAAAAAGAAAAGAACCTGCGAAACCACAGAACATCTGCAAAAGATATGTGGAGAAATGTCCAAGACCATCGGTATCATCGACGCAGCCAGACCGCTTCTAGCCGTAACGTAAATCTGGTCGACAGATTGCGGTCCGAGCAATATTTTTGTTCTGCAACAAACCGGATGCCCGGACACAGTGACGACCGGACGGAACAGGGC
>JAAYUA010000080.1 GCA_012517935.1 Acetobacter sp.
AAGGAAAACAAATGGTTAATCCTCCGTCGCGCCGAATGACTGCGCAGGCGGGCAAAAACGACGACATCGTGCAGGCTGATAAAATCCTCATCAGGACATGGCTTCATAACCGTCCGCCGACGACTGTCAGGGCCTATCAATCTGACATTGCAGCTTTCATGAAATTCACAGGGAAGAGCATGGCAGAGATTGGCCTGGCTGATCTTCAGACATGGTATGACTCCATGCCTGCTGCGCCGTCTGACGCTACGAAGCGGAGACGCATCGCCGCAGTGAAATCTCTGCTGACTCATGGGCACAGGATCGGGTTTCTCTCGGAGGATGCCGGGATTGCGTTCCGCATGGAGCGTGGTCGCGATAATTTCGCAGATCGCATTCTTTCACGGGAGCAGGTGAAACAGATCATTTCCGATGAGGCGGACCCTCGTCGCAATGCATTTCTTTCACTGCTGTATGGGACCGGGATGCGTATCTCAGAAGCCTGCGCCTTGCGCTGGGGAGATGTTTCACAACGGCAGAGTGGTGGCGTCGCGACCGTTTTTGGGAAAGGCGGAAAGACGCGGCGCGTGCAGATCACACCCTCTCTGCTCAGACGCCTCGTGGCGCTGAGGTTGGATGCCCGGGCAGATGCCCCGGTTGTTCCCGGCCACGATGGTGGAGCGCTTCATGTTCGTGCGGCTCATCGCATCGTGAAGCGCGCTGCGGGTCGGGCCGGGTTGCCGTCTGCATCAGCTCACTGGCTCAGGCATGCCTTCGCGTCTCACGCGCTTGAGGCAGGCCAGCCGGTGAGCTGGGTGCAGACGCAGCTCGGTCACAGCTCGCTCGCGACGACAACAAGATACAGCCACGTCACGGAAGACGGCGGCGGCGCTGATTTGCTCAGCTGGGAATGACAGCGGGCGTAATATGCATTTCAGGGAGAAGAGAATGTCCGTCGAACCTGAGGGATACATGCGAGATGCGAAGGGACGCCTGGTCCCGCTCGAGACAGTAAAGCCAGAACATCTTCTGGAAGATGAGCTGGTGCGCAGCTTGCATCAGCGTGCACATTCAATTGCAGAGGTGTTGAGAAATTTTAAACGTGATGGGTTCGGTGAAGTCTCCGCATTGCAGACAATTTTGCACGAGAAACACAATGCCAGCATCGGCGGTGCAAAGGGCAATATCACGCTGAGCACATATGATGGGCGCCTGAGAGTAACGATCGCTATTGGAGACAGTGTGGCATTTGGCCCTGAACTGAGTGTTGCAAAATCGTTGATTGATGGGTTGCTTGACCGATGGTCGGAAGGGGCGAATGCCAATCTGAGAACGATCGTGATGGATGCATTTGATGTCGGGAAAGAAGGCAACATCCAGGCGAGTAAGGTTCTCGCTCTGCGGCGTCTGAACATTCCGGATCCAGAGTGGAAAAGAGCTATGGACGCGATCGCTGATAGTATTCGCATCGACAGCACCAAATCATATTTGCGGCTTCACCAGCGCCAGACGCATGAGGACTCATGGGAAATGGTGCCGCTGGATCTGGCGCGGGCATAATATCAAATACCCATCAAATAGATCTGGGTGAGTATGATACCTTCAAAGCGCAAAGCACCCCCTTCTTTTCAAGAACTTACACGTCGGGAGCAATCTCGAGTGGAACGTATCCTGCGGGCAGACCGTCGAGAAGCGCTTCAAAAAGCGTTGGGGAAGACGAATATGTCACCAACTCCCGAACGAGCCGAGAAAGGGATTTTCTCAAAAGGTCGTCCAGTGCGAGAGAAAACGGTGGTGGATTCAATGCTCCAATCAGGGGACATCGAACAGCGGGAAGCAGATGCCGCTGATCGCTGGTTCCGGATATGGACATTCGCATATGAGGGATATCGCGAGTTCCCCGAAGGTCACACTCCGAACAGTGAGATTAAGCATGATGATTTATCATGGCTCATGACGCGGGCTGATGCGGCCGGAATGCTTGTGGATGTGCGCACCACTCTCGGTCTCTGCACGGAGGTCCGGCTGAAGGCGATGGTGGTCGAGAAGCTAACGTTTCGCGTTATGGCGAAGCGGTGGTTTCCATCTGTTTCAGACGCACTCGGGCGGAAAAAAGCGTGCGCTCAGTGCGCGTTGGTGCTGGAGCAGCTGGCAGAGTTGTATGAGGCTCAGCGCAAGAAATGCGTTGATTTACAAACCAACCGCCTGACGCAGCAGATCGTTGGCCCTTGACTGCCATCCGGGGCCATCGGCCTTGAGGCGGGCAATCAGATCGGGATCAAGACGCATGAACACGCGTGTTTTAGTGGGAGATTTCTGCGCTCCACGCACTCGCCGTAGGTTGGCTATAGCGGGGGGTGTCTGCTGTGTAGTTTGCGCTTGCAGGAAGTCGGCTTCAGTCAGTTCCGGGCTGTCAGCATCCAAAGCTATACCCTGATTGATCCGGGCGTCTTCCTCGTCGGTAGGCATGATAAATTCAGGTTTGCGCGGCATAGAGCTTTGCCTCCCGTTTGTTGGCCTTGCGCGGGCTGATTGGGGCGATGGCAACAAGGCGGGGTTGATGCGAACCAAGGCCAGAACAGCTGTCCGCGCTCTCATGCAGTTTTGGGGTGATTAGCTGACGAAAGCCGCGTTGATGATAGTCAGGTGGTGCTGGCTATCATCAACGGGGTGCAGGTTTGTCTTGTGGGTCTTGGGTTCTTCTGACGATCGCATAAGTAGTGGCGGCAATAGCAGCTGCTACAGCGACTGCTACCTGCCATTGACCCCAGTATGCGAGAATGAGAATGGAGCCCAGAGCACTGAGGCCAAATATTAGTCCATAGGTTCGGGCAAGACGACCTTCTTTCCACTGGAGTATTTGGGCGTTTTTCTTTGTCTCGCGCTCTGTTGCGGCGTTCTCTTCTGCGATGGACACAATACGATTCAGATAGTCTTCACCAAGAAAATCTTTGTATTTCTTAAGTTCATCTGCGGATGGGATTGCCGACGGATATGGCGGAATCTGAACCCCTAGACCAACAGCTATTTGCGTCAGGTGTTGATTCGGTGGAGCTATCTGAGCGCTATATCCTCTTGGGGAGGGATTTCTATCTGCTGATGAGTTGTCGCTGTTCATCGGTCAATGTCTTATCAACGGTATGCATGCCTGACCGGATAGCATTTCCTGTGTTTGTCCATGCAGAGCGCGTAATTTCATCAGCGTTGGCTACAGGATAGGGCTTCACAGGCCCAGCAAAGGCCAGAAGTTCGCCGAAGGCACAGGCGACCGAGTATGCAAATGATTGCTTGCGCATGCTCTTTATCTCCTTCTGCGTCTCTAAACCCAGTTGAAATTGTCCATTAGAAGTGCGGAGGTCAAGTGAAACCTCTTGCCTAGGTGTTATATCCGTCTCTGCTTCGGTGTCTTGGTCCCGACTCTAACCGTTTTAATGGTAGCTGCTCTTCAATGTGGCTTTTGTCTCAGCAATTATCTCCTTGACTGTGGTACCATTTCATGCCTAAAAAACACCATCATCGCGAGAGTTGTGATTAAAGCGATGTAACCCACTGAAAACTGAGAGCTACACGATGCCCACGCCGCTGTTTAATGCGAGATGGGCTGATCGGCATCTGATTGAATTTTCAGAGCGTATTGCACGTCTCAATGTCTCGTTTCCCCGTGTCCTCCCGCAAGAAATCAATAAGGTTGGCAGCAAGGTAAAAACGCAGATTATCAGGACGCTACGTCAGCAAACCGGGTTAAAGCGAGATGTTATTGTCAAAGCGATAGGTCGGCCCAGGCGCGCATATCCCGGACATCTCAGCTATGAAATGGTGACACGCGGGGGATTTATTCGCCTGAAGTACCTGTCGCCTCAGGAAACAAAGACAGGTGTGGTTGCGCGGCCCTTTGGGAAGCGCAAGCTTTATCCGGGCACCTTCATGAAGGGTGGCGCATTTCCAAACCGTAAAGACGTCCCGTTTTTCAAGGGACATGTCTGGCGCAGGATTGGAAACGGAAGGGATAGGATAACGCAGGTCAGATCTGGCGTGCGTATCCCGGATGAGATGATCTCAGGCATCACGCTGGAGAGATTTGAACAGATTGCTGCACCGATGCTCAAGAAGCGTATTGAGGTCGTGCTGAATAAGCTGGTGCCTTGATGCGCATTGATATCATCTTCTGAGATCATTTTGCGCATCGAGCGTGGTTGTGGCTGCCTGGCTGGCGGCAATCCACCCCCCTGGTCGGGTCCCTTTCCCGGGATTTTTTGCCAGAGCGGGTCAGCCCAACCGCCCGATTTGAGCGTTTTTCGGTTCTTTCAAAACTCACTTCCGTTTCCGTTTTGATCGGAAAAGATTGGCTGATTTCTGCGGATTTTCTATGGTTGGTGATGTCGTTAAGCGGAAAAGGCCAAGCATAAAAGAGGATGGAAGTGTTTCCGCATCCGACTTGTCTGCTTTTCTTGACATTACGCCGCGCCGTCTTGGCCAGCTTGTTGAGGAAGGGCATGCTGTTCGGTCTGGGCGCGGTCGATATGATTTCTTTGAGACTATCCATAAATACACCTCTTTCCTGCGCGATGGACCAACCAAATATCGGTCGAACGATATACGTGAGCAGCTGGATGAAGCGCGGCGTGCAGAAATCGAACAGAGGATGGCGATCAGGGATCGAGACCTCATACCGATGGATGATGCGATGGCAGCATTCGAGGTGTTTTCTGGTCTGATCCTGCAATTTGTTTCGGGCCTCCCAGCCCAGATCAGTAGAGAAGTCGGTGACCGGAAGCGCATTGAAAAAATCTGCGATGCCGGCAGAGCTTCCCTTGCGGCCAAAGCAGCGGAAGTCGCGGCGTCTATTCGAACGGGCGGTGTCGATATTGACGCCGAAGAAGAGGACGGAGCCGGATGAATGGGCGCAGGAAAACCGGATTTATCCGCCAACATCTGGCGTTCCGGGGCCTCGGAATCCTTATCTGACACCCTACGTCATTGCCTTTGAGCGTGCAGTAGCGGCCCGAACCCATAAACGTGTTGTTCTGGTTGTCGGATCTCAGATGGGTAAGTCTGAGAGCATGCTCGATATTATCGGGCAGCGCATGGATTTATCACCAACGCCTGTTCTCTATCTGGGGCCGACAAAGCAGTTCCTGCAGGAGCAGTGGGAGCCTCGCGTTATGGAGCTGATTGATCAGTCAGCAGCTCTGCGAGACAAGATTGCGCGCGGAAAGCGGATGACCAAGACGAGAAAGGTTATTTCAGGCGTACCGCTGCGTCTTGCGCATGGTGGATCATCTGTTGCCCTGAAATCTGATCCATTTGGCCTTGCTTTGACAGACGAGGCGGATGAGCTGGCAGCAAACGTGAAGGGGCAGGGTGATCCTATCAGTCAGGTTGACCGGCGTGGCGACACATATGCTGATTTTGTTCATGCGATTACCTCAACACCATCGCGTGGTCCGAGCGATATAGCGACTGATGCGGAAAGCGGCTTGCAGTTCTGGGCAAACACAGATCCGACTGAAGTTGAATCCACGATCTGGCGTCTCTGGCAATCTGGAACTCAATATCACTGGGCATGGCCATGCCCGCATTGCGGTGAATATTTCATACCGCGCTTCAATTGCCTGGCATGGGATAAGGAAATTGATGATCAGGGCCGTGAATCCCCATCAGATCCGGCTACGGCAAGAAGGACAGCCTTTCTGGCATGTCCGGCGAACGGATGCGTGATCACGAACGACAGCAAAGTCGAGATGAACCGGCGTGGAGTATATGTTGCTCCAGGGCAGCATATCACGCCTGACGGTGTTGTTCATGGTGATGCTCCTGAGAGCTGGACGGTTTCATTCTGGGTCTCTGGGCTTGCCTCTCCATTCAAGGCGTGGGGCGAGCGAGCTGCGGAATATGTCGAGGCGGCAAGATCTGGCGAGCCGGGGGAGATCAAATCTGTCATCAATGGTGGTTTTGGAGAGTTGTATGCCCCAGGCGGCGGCGATGTGCCGGACTGGAAAGAGCTTGAGGGATTAAAGGCTCCGTATCTTACGGGAGAAATCCCGCCAGGTCCTCGCATTATCACTGCGGCTGTCGATGTTCAGAAAAGCTCCCTCTATTACGTGATACGTGGATGGGGGGCGCGATCTGAGAGCTGGCTGTTGGATATGGGACAAATTTTCGGAGAGACCTGCGAGGAAGAAGTGTGGAGCAATCTGGAGGAGGTGCTTCTTCAGAAATACGGTGGAATGCCAATTCGTCTTGCTCTGATCGATAGTGGATACCGACCCGGCAGACCTGATGCCGTTCCGGAGAACAGAGTTTATGAGTTTTGCTGCAAGCACCGACGTTTTTGCCGTCCGACCAAGGGGCGTTCTACCCAGGCGAAGCCGATCATTCTGTCAAAAATTGAGATTGGAGCAGCTGGCAAGGGCGGCAGGAGGGCATCTACAGGGTTGGAGCTGTTTTTGCTGGATACTGACTATTTCAAGGGCTTTATCCATGAGCGCCTGAGATGGCCAGCAACAGAGCCAGGGGCATTCCATCTTCCGCAGGATGTGACTGACGATTACCTCAAGCAGTTGGTCTCTGAAGCGCGGATACGTCGCCCTGGTGGTCGACCCAAGTGGGTTCGTCGTTTCAAGGATAACCACTTTTTTGATTGTGAATCCATGAACGCAGCGGCGGCGTGGTTTCTGGGAGTTCATCGCCTTCGTGGCTCTGAGGATATTCCAGCGTCAGGGCGGGAGGATGTGCATTCTGAAGATTTTGTCTCTCGTAAAAAGATGAGGAAATCAGCCGCAGACTGGTCGGCTGCACTGAACGGATAAATATGATCACGAGTAAGCCACGCGTCAGAGTTCAGGCCGGAAGCAGTCTTTATCGGCCTGTAGCTGGGTATCTGCGCGATCAGCCTGTGATCAATATGCCCGTTCCGGCATTGCGTGATCGCGTCGATGATGTTCGGTCCGCCTGGTATCGGGCAAATGCGCTGGCGACAGATGCAGCGCTCAATAATGGCTGGATTGCTGGCGTTGTTGAGCAGATGGTTTCATCGATGATCGGAACCGGCCTGCGCCTCAGCTATAAGCCTGATGGGCGTGTGTTTGGGTGGGATGATCAGGCGACAGGCGAATATGCCCGCATAGTTGAAAAACGATGGGGAATTTGGTCGTCACAGCCTCGGGAATGCGATGCTGGTGCTCGATACACGGTTGCACAGATGCAGGCTGCCGTCATCCGGCAGTGGGCGGCGACGGGAGAGGCGCTGGGGCAGATCACTGCGTTCCGCCGTGTTGGAGCAGAAAGCTTTACCAAAGTGAAGCTCATCCCGTCGCACTGGCTTTCCCGAGAGACGAGAGAATATGATGGCCTGCAGACGGGCGTTTATCTTGATGCCAACGGGGCAGCAACCGGGTATCTGTTTAATGTCAGGGATCGTTTTCTTGGACAGAAGCAGGTCATTCAGTCCGCCAGCGACAATTACGGGCGCCCTGTCATTATTCACGTATTTGATGGCGAGGCATCTCAGGTTCGCGGCATAACGCCGCTGGCGCCAGCGCTTAAAATTGTGCGTCAGTTTGATCAGTTGTCAGATGCCACCCTGACTGCAGCGATGATTCATGCGATTTTTGCCGCGACGGTCGAGAGTGATTATCCGACCTCTGACGTGATGAATGCCCTGAAAGACGTCGAAGAACAGGTTACTGATCTTGAGCCAGGCAGACTGGCAGGCGGGTGGGATGCGTTCATGGACGCAAAGGTCGGCTGGAATCGGTCGGTCAATATCGACCTTGGACGCAATGGAAAAATTGCACATCTTCTTCCGGGAGAAAAACTGAAACTTCAATCAAGCGAACATCCGAACAGCACCTATGAGTCATTCGCGAAGTTCCTGCTGCGGGAGATCTCGGCCTGCCTTGGTGTGCTGCCATCTGATCTGACAGGTGATTATACGGGCGACACATATTCCTCGATCCGGATGGGGATCGCGAAGAAGTGGCCATTAGTGGAATACCGCAGAAAGCACATTCCGGCGCGTTTCACGCAGGGTATTTTCGAGGCGTGGCTTGAAGAGGAAATTGATACTGGCCGGATTAATATTCCTGGCGGTATTTCATCGTTTCTTCAGTATCGCACCTCCTTGACCCGCGCCTACTGGCGTGGGCCACCGAAGCCGCAGGCTGATGATACAAAAGCTTCAGCGGCACACGCGACATGGCTGAAGATGGGCGTGATTACGCAGGAGCAAATCTGCAATGATCTCGGTCTCGATTTTGAGGATGTGATGGAGCAGCTGTCGCGAGAACGGAAAATGCGTGAAGCAATGGGCCTGCCTGATCCTGTATTGGCTATGTCGGGTGGTTCGGGGGCGTCATCGCAGCAGACGTCGTGAAATCATCTTTCATGCTGTTTCTATGGTTTCTTTAAGGGCATCCAAACCGGGTGCCTTTTTTTATGAGGTGAAGCATGGCCGGGTCGATATTCGACGGCATTGATATGAGCAACCCATGCGAAGTCTGGCCGGTCATGCAGGCGGCCTATGATCGTCTTCTGGCGGGCGAACAGATCGTTAACGCAAAATTTGGCTCTGACAACGTGGAGTTTCAGGCTGCGAATGTGGCTGCGATGAAGTCCAGGATTGCCGAGTTGAAGCGGGAATGTACCGTCAGATGCAGTGGACGGCCCGCACGGCATGCGATCCGGGCAGGATTCTTGCGGCCATGATCGCGCACTATGCGGGTATTGCTGGGAGGATGTTTAACACGCCGCTGATGTATGCCCCGGAAAAAGCATCAACAGTTGCGATGTCGATTGGGCCAAGAGTTCTTGGGGGAGTTGTATCAGTTGGCGGTGGGATAGAGCCAGCACATCATCTGCCACGCGCCGGGGTTCCGGGTGACCCATTGGGCCAATCCTATGACAGGGCGGGAATTCTACCGTTTCAGGTGGTCAATGGAGTTGCCGTCATCCAGATTTCCGGCTCTCTGGTCCATAAGGGAGGATATGTCGGCGCCATGTCCGGCGCGACGTCTTATGAGGGACTGCAGGCACAGATCGTGAGGGCTGCATCTTCCTCAGCAGTTAGAGCTGTTGTTTTTGATATCGATAGTTTTGGCGGCGAGGTTTCAGGTGCATTCGAAACGGCTCAGATGCTTTCTGACCTTTCGGCTCAGAAGCCGACGCTTGCGATCCTGACAGATTTTGCTTTGTCTGCAGCTTATTTGCTTGCCAGTCAGGCGAGGCAGATCGTCATTCCTGAATTTGGTCAGGCTGGTTCGATCGGTGTGATCACGATGCATGCGGACTGGAGTCAGGCAATCGCCGCTTCAGGAGTGAATATCACCATCATTTCGTCGGGTGAGCAGAAAACGGACGGAAGTCCATACGCGCCACTCCCGGACGGAGTGCGAGAGCAGATCCAGGCAACCATAGACATGATGCGAGAACGGTTTGCCGAGTTTGTCGCAGCAGGCCGAGGAGCGCGGATGACAAAAGATCAAGCTCTGGCAACAGAGGCTGCATCTTTCATGGGTGCAGAGGCGGTTTCAATAGGACTTGCTGATGCTGTTGCTGACCCTGCCACTGCATTCAACGCATTTGTTTCTGAAATCAACAAAGGGAAAACACGATGACACTGGCTAATATTGTCAGCAGCGCTGCATCTGTCAGCCAATTTCATGATTCATCTGATCAGGAAGCGATCACCGCTGCTGCAGCTTCTCATTCAGAGGGAGTGGAGAAGGGCCGCAACATGGAGCGAGGGCGTATTTCTGCCATCATCAGTGCTGATGGTGTGAAGGGAAATGCTGCTGTGATGGAAGCCGCGATTGATCTTGCGGTAAAAAGCCCAGGCATGAGTGCTGAAGATATCGTTTCCTTTGCAACAGCACATGTTCATTCCGTCCCAACGCAGAAAACAGACATGTCTCTGTCCTCGCGGATCACACCAGATCCTCTGGCGGGGGCTGTTGGTGGGGTGAGTTCTCGCGAGCAGCGTTCAACGGCATGGGGTACGGCGATGCAGCGTGCCGGCGCGCGTAAACTCCATAATTCCTGAGGGGAGAGACTGTCATGACGACATTCACTGAAAGTGCACATCCATGTGCGGCAATCCTGTCCGAAGCGAATTTTCATCGTTCCCGGGATATTGTCACAGTTGCATCAGGGCAGGGAAAGCTTGCAGCGGGTTCTGTTCTGGCGAAGGCATCCGGGACAACGACATATACGCTTGTTGTGGCCGATACGTCCTCAACTGCCTGTGCCGTTTTGCTTTATCCGGTTGATGCAACTTCTGCAGCAGCCAGCGCGACAGCCCTGGTCCGGGATGCAGAGCTGCGCGGCGGGAATCTCCTGTATGGAAGTGATATTTCCACAGACACCCTGAAGATCCCGGTTTCTGAGGCGCTGGCTTCAGTCGGCCTCATCGTGCGCTGAGCGCAGACGCTTCTTTGCTCTGAATATCGCCGCCTCTGGGCGGTTTTTTTATGGGAAACCCAATGCTCGATATTTTCAACGATGATGCGTTCAGTGTTACGTCCCTGACGGATGCTGTGCGGGACATGAAGGTCCGATCCAGCCGCATCAATGATATGGGTCTGTTTACGGAAGGCGGGGTTTCCGCTTTGACTGTCGCGATTGAGCGCATGGGTGATACGATTCAGATCGTCGCCCCAACCCCACGTGGCGCGCCAGGTGACACGAAGGAAGTCTCGAAGCGCAATATGACCGCGATTGCCGTGCCACATTTCCAGCGTGACTGGTCGGTCATGGCTGATGAGGTTCAGGGCGTACGTGAGTTCGGTTCGGAAAACAATCTTCAAACTGTCATGGGTGTCGTCGCGGCAAAGCTTGCCGACAATGTTGCTGACCTTGATCTGACGGACGAATATTCTCGGCTTGGAGCCATTCAGGGTGTTGTGACGTATAAGGGTGGCAGCACGCTTGATCTTTACAACACATTTGGAATTACGGCGCCAAGTGCGATCACCTTTGATATGAGCGTTGATGACGGGTCTCTCCGCCAGCAGTGCTCTGGCATCATTCGCGGAGCTCGAAAGGCCGTTGGGGCTCTCTCTTTTGATCACATCCATGCGTTCGTTGGTGATGATTTCTTTGATGCCCTGCTGAAAAGTCCTGAGGTTCGAAGCACATTCACTGGATGGACTGATGCCCAGATCCTCCGCGACAGTTATACCGGGGCGACCCGTGCGGAGAACCCGATTTTCGAGTTTGGCGGTATCGTGTGGGAAAACTATGGCGCCATTGATGATGATGGAGACGGTGCTCTGGTCGGGATTGGCGCGAAGAAAGCGCGCTTTTTCCCGTTTGGGATGCCTGGCCTGTTCCGCACCTATCATGCACCTGCGGATTATATGGAGACCGTCAATACGATTGGCCTGCGTCGTTATGCCAAGCAGTGGCCCATGGTGAATGGCAAGGGCATCAATGGTGAGACACAGACCAATGTGCTGCATATCTGCACCCGCCCGAACGTTCTCTTGAGCGGCGCGATTTCGTGACGCAGCCCGTCGTCAGATACCAGGCGATAAGGGACAGGATCATTGCTGCGAATGACCGTATTTTTGCTGAATTGATCTTCTTCTCCCCGATGAGAGGAAGTGTTCAGGATGATAAGCGCTCTGCTCGCAACATTGAGGGTGTTCTGAGGGTTGGTGGTGGATCTGAAACATCTGTTGCCAACCGTCAGGCGACTGACTGGCGCAGCCGTATCGTTGCGGGGAAGGCGGAGCTGCGTATCGACTGGGCCGCATTCCCTGGCCTGATTGTCCGGCAGGGTGATCGTTTCAGGGCTATGACGCGCCCTGAGGTTCCATGGTTTGAGGTTCTGGCGGTTGATGACCGGGCCTTTGATCGTCTTGTTCTTCAACTTGGGGAAATCTGATGCTGTCGCGTCTGGCTTTGCGTATCTGCACGGTTGAAGCCCTGCGTGGGAATACGCAGATGGCGGATAATGTTCTGGACAGCCAGATCACCGCGCTTGATGTTGCGGGAGACACGATGCTGCGGACGGATCAGGACCGTCCATTCATCGCGATCTATACTGACGAAAGCGCTATTTCTCGCGACAAGCGTGGCGAAGAGTCAGATATGGAAATCAGGGCCCTTCATCGCTCAGGCGTCACCGACCTGGTCATTGAGTTCGGAATCACGGCAGCGATGACGGATATTGATGAAGATACGGGTGAAAGCCGATTAATTGGTATAGGCTTTCCGGCGACGGATGCGAATATGGAGGCATTTCTCGATATTGCTGCAGCCCAGATCGTATCGGTTCTGAATGATCCTGAGAATGAGTGGTCCGAATTATGGCGGCGCTTTTCATCACGCATTGTCGGCATCGTCCGACGCAGGACATCTGATTCATCCGGAACCCGGATTGCTGCGCATCAGATCATTATATCCCTTGATCTTCTTGCTGATCCCATATTGGGACAGCCACTTTCCAGCGGCGGAACATATTCGGCATTTCTGGCTAAAATGGAGGCGACGGGCCACCCATGGCTTGAGCAGTTCAAGAACCTGATCGGGGATGCTGACAAGCTTACCAGAACACACACGCAGAGACGGTTCACAGGGGAGACGCTCTTTGAAGCAAGGGCGATCGCAGATTTTCCACCAGTTCCCGCGGAAAAAACGGAACCGGACTTCGCAGATATCAGGATCAATGAAATTCGCAGCGAATGAGTAGTATCGGAAAGCGGCTTGTCGCCATGGAAGCGAAAGTTGCCGAGCTGGACAGGCGCCTGCGCAATGCACAGCAGAGCGGCGTTGTTACCGCTGTCAATACGTCAGCGGGTCTGGCGCGTGTAAAACTCGCAGATGGGGATAGTGGAGATTTTCTGACACCATGGATACCGTGGAAGGAGATTTCAGCGGGAAACATCAGCACGCACATTCCGCCATCCGTCGGGCAGCAGGTCGATGTTTTGTCCAGGAACGGCGACCTGACTGATGCTGTGATTGATTTCTCCTGTCACAGTGATGCCAATCCTCGTCCGGCATCAGGCTCTGACGCAGTGATCCTGATTGGCAGAACAATGATTACAATCGGCGCTGATAAAACCACTTTTTCTTCTGATGTTGAAATCGACGGCTCCCTGCTTGTGAATGGTAAAAGCCTGACGCATGGCGGGAAAGATGTCGGCAATACACATAAGCACACAGACAGTAAGGGCGGGACAACATCGCCCCCATTATGATGAGGTGAAACATGGCTATTCAGACAAAACGCATGAAGCAGTCGGCGAAAATCCTGCCCATAAAATCAGCCGTATCCACATCGATGTCAGCGTCTTCAGACATGGTTACAGTTGAAGTCCTGAAATCAGGCTTTTATGGCGGCATTTATTACACAAAAGGGCAAAAAGTGAGCATGGTTGAGAAGACAGCCGCGCATTTTATGCCCCCGTATGGCAGCAGTCTGACAAAAGCCTGACCCATGTCTTCAACGGGGTTTAGTCGGGAAACCGGGAAAATCCTGACAGACTTTGATCATGTCCGGCAATCGATTGGAGTGATCCTCAATACGCTTTTGGCGACGCGCGTGATGAAGCGTGATTTCGGTTCTACGCTGCCCGAGCTTGTTGATAGGCCCATGACAGACAGGAATCTTCTGAGTGTTTACTCAGCGTCAGCAGAGGCGATCCGCAAATGGGAACCGAGATTTGTCCCGTCCGGTTTCAAATTCTCCAGAGTGGATGAGACCGGAAGCATATCGGTCAGCATGACCGGGACATATTATCCGAATGGCCATCTCGGTGACTATTCGACATCCGATAGCAACACAATCATTCAGGTAAGCATCGCTTCATGACACGTTTTATTGCGCCATCCCTGAGTGCCCTTGGGGAAATGCCCGCGCTTGAGGATGTTTCATATGACGCGATCAGACAGGCGCGGAGTGAATATCTCGTCGCGGCTCTGGCGGCTTATGGGATTGATTACGACACAATTGGCCTTGAAACAGATCCACTGGTTATCGCCTTCTCTGAAGGAGGCGCCTATCAGGAAATCAAGTTCAGGACACGCGTGAATGAAGCGGTCAAGGCTTTATCTCTGGCGACTGCAACTGGCACAGACCTTGACCATATCGCCGCGACATATGCCGGGATTGCGCGCCTGACATATACAAACGCGGCTGGGGATCAGCCTGAAAATTCGCAGTGGGATGATACGAACAGCCAATGGGTTGAGGATGATGACACGTTCCGCAATCGCATCCTGCTTGCTTATGAGGCGTTTTCAACAGGAGGCCCTGAAGGTGCTTATCGGTATTTTGCACTTCAGCTTGATGGAACGGCAGATGTTTCAGACGTTGCCGTTTACTCCGAGGAAGATGCGGCGACATATTCCGGATCAGGCGTTCTGTATTCCGATGCATATACGAATGGTTTAAGGGGCACGGCGTTTTCTGGTCGAGATTCAGGAGATTTCGTCAAGGCACCGGAAGTTTTGATCATTGTTGTGCCGACGGTCAGCTTCGGCGATGCAACACAATCTCTTCTCGACCGCGTGTTTGCTGCGACAAACGCAGATGAGGTCAGGCCAGTCGGCGATACTATCCGTATCGAGGCTGCGGCTAAAACAAAATATGACATCAGCGTGACGCTTTATTACGACCCAGGAGCAGATGCATCGACAATACAGGCGCAGGCTATCTCGGCGCTGACAAAATATGCTTCCGAGCGGCGAAGGGTCGGCTTGAAAATCCAGCGGGAGGTGATCGGCGGGCGTGCAGCCGTGGACAATGACTGCACCATCAATATTATCTCTCCCG
>JAAYUA010000081.1 GCA_012517935.1 Acetobacter sp.
CCATGGGATCGTTATGGCGCCGAGTTTCTTCTTCAGATTCAATGGGCTGCCGGGATTTTTCATCCCGA
This sequence comes from Acetobacter sp., assembly GCA_012517935.1. Lineage (GTDB taxonomy): Bacteria > Pseudomonadota > Alphaproteobacteria > Acetobacterales > Acetobacteraceae > Acetobacter. The sequence continues at coordinate 69 of JAAYUA010000081.1, forward strand.
TATGTTTGATGAGAAAGATCTTCGTAAAAATATGAAGATTTTCTATAAAGTGTTTTTTGATCATGAGTTGAAGGAAGCGGAAGCAGACAGGATGCTGCAGGGATTGCCGCCCTTATGAAGGAGCGGAGCAACACGGAAAGTGTCCAGCGGGCACTTCTGTGTCGTCGGTTGTTGATTATTGCCCTTCTGCTTTCTGGTCTTATCGCTGCTGTTCTCTGGAATCTTGTCTGTGGCGCAAGTCATTTGCCGCTGGATCTTCTGTTGAAAGCCCTGTTTTCCGGCCCGGATGATCATCTTGAAGGATCGGCTGGCGTGATTTTGTGGCAGCTTCGTCTGCCCATGGTGTTGATGAGCGCCGTTACGGGATTATCGCTGGGGCTTGCAGGAGCGGAAATGCAGACCGTGCTGGATAATCCTCTGGCAAGTCCGTTTACATTGGGTTTATCTGCGGCTTCTGCATTCGGTGCTTCTCTGGCCATTATTTTGGGTTTGTATATTCCCGGTCTTCCGTCCGAATGGAGCATTGCTGGAAATGCTTTCCTTTTCTCGATCGGTTCAGCCTTTCTTCTTGAAATGGTCGTCAGACTGCGTGGCGCATCGGCTGAAACGGTCATTCTTTTCGGTATAGCCATGGTTTTTGCGTTTCAGGCCATGGTTTCGATGCTCCAGTTTGTCGCATCCGAAGATTCTTTGCAGGATCTTGTGTTTTGGACGATGGGGAGCGTCACGCGTGCGGACTGGACGAAGCTGACGCTTCTATCATCCGTTTTTTCGGCTGTCATGATATGGTCATTTCGGGATTCCCTTCCATTGACGGCGTTGAGATTCGGGGATGATCGAGCCGCTGGCCTTGGGGTTGATGTCAGGCGGGTGCGTTTGGCGGCCCTGATCCGTATCAGTCTTCTGGCAGCTCTGGCTGTCGCATTTTCCGGAACGATAGGCTTTGTCGGTCTTGTCGCACCGCATATTGCTCGGCGCCTGGTGGGCGAGGATCACCGCCTTTATTTACCGGCTGCGGCGCTGAGTGGCGGCATCATTCTCTGCCTTGCCTGTCTCGCCGCACGGACTTTGGTGCCGGGTGAAGTTCTTCCTGTCGGCATCATGACGGCTTTGGTCGGTGTGCCATTCTTCCTTGGGATCGTCTTGAGGCGTGAGAAGACGGAATGACCGAATTTCAGGCCGGACCATTGTCCCTCTCATTCGGCAGAAAACAGGTTTTGCATGAAGTGCGGACGGAGGTTCTGAGGGGAGGAACGATGACTGCCCTTCTGGGACCTAATGGGAGTGGTAAGTCGACATTTCTGCGCGCGGTTGCCGGTGTCATACGTGCGAATGGTCCGATAATGCTCGACGGCATGAATCTGGCGCGTATGTCTGTGCAGGAAAAAGCGCGTTATTGTGCCTATATGCCTCAGCTATTGCCGCCTCCTGTTCGGATGTCTGTTGTGGAGGTTGTTCTTCTGTCATTGAGGCTTGGCGGAAACTATGTCGGCGCGTCTGCAGCGATGGAGCGTGTTGATGCTGTGCTTGCCTCCCTCGGGATCATGCATCTGGCGGATGCCATGATGGGTGAACTGTCCGGAGGGCAGAGGCAGATGATCGGACTGGCTCAGGCTCTGGTGCGTTCGCCGAAACTGCTGCTGCTGGATGAGCCGTTGAGCGCACTGGACCCACGATATCAGTTTATCGTCATGGATGCTTTGAAGCGGGAGACAGTGCTCAGGAATATGGTGACGCTGGTCGTTTTACATGATCCTGCGGTGGCTCTGCGTCAGGTCGATTCAGCGATGATGTTGCGGACAGGGCGTGTGATTGCTTCAGGAGTTGTGGAAGATATTGTCACGCCAGAGATCATGGCAGAGGCCTATGGCGTCCGGGCCCGGATTGAGCGTGGTTCGGACGGTGCTGCCATGGTCAGTGTCGAAGGGGTGGTCTGACAGAGCGATCTCTGCTCTGTCACGCTGATGCCAGCGTCAGGAAATGCATTGCATCATCAAGATCCGTCTGGATGGTGTTGATTTTTTTCAGAATATCCGGATCCTCCCCCCAACGAGCCATCTGGAAGCTTTCATCCACAGATGCCAGACGTGTTGCCATTTCGGGACCGATATGGCGGGCGATCAGCGCCAGTCCGAGAACGAGACTGCCACAGGCAGGAACGGTCACACCGAGAGCGGCGAGTTCAGCATCTGACAGGCTGTTCAGAAGAAGCGTCAGTTTTTCAGTGGTTTCAGCCGTTCTGGTGACGGCGGCAATGCCGGAAGTTGTCTCCATGCGGATGGAGTAGGTTGCTGCGAACCAGTCAAGAATCGGGTTCCAGAGTCTGGCCTCGAGTTCAGTGAGTTCCGCTGGTGTTTCCGCCCGGTAACACAGAAGATCGGTATCCGCCCAGGCAAGGAGCATACCGACCGCACGTTCACGATGAGGTGCAATGCGCTCGAGCATTGTTGCGGCAATCCGGGTCAGTTTCAGATCCTGGGGTGTCAGCTTGGTATGGGGTTTTTCAGCCGTGGCTTCCTTCCACTCCTGACAGATTGCACGCGCCAAGGGTTCGGCCTGCAGGGTCAGGGTGGCTCCTCCGGGCAGATGGACAGGTTTGCTGTTGAATGTGAGCATCAGACCATCCTGAGTCCGGACAAGCTCGGCCCCGGGGAGCGGGGATTGATCGGAAGGCGTTGCGTTATTCATTGTCCGGACCTGTCTGCTGACGATGGATATCGAGCTGTATAATGCCGTTAATGTGTGCGCGCACCTGTTCAGTCATGTTCAACGTGAAACATGTGGAAAACCGGCCAGTTCCTGAAAAGTCAGGTTGGTGTGCTCTTCTGCATGCAGGACAATCATGGCCGCAGCGCGTGCATCTTCACCTGCATCGTGATGGTTGAAATCGATCGACAGGAAGGATTTCAGATATTTCAGACTGTGCCCGCCATTGCCTTTCAGATGTGGCCATGCGCGTCTTGCGATCCTGACGCTGTCCAGCCAGTTCCAGGGAGGAGGTGACAGATCATATTTCTGACATGCGGCCGTGAAGGCGGAACAATCGAAAGGGCTGTGCTGGATCAGGATATTTTCTGCCAGTATGGGAAGGATTGTTTGAAAGTGCTGGCTGAATGTGCCCGATCCCGTCACGGTCTCCGGTGTTATTCCATGGATGAAAATATTGGAGGGTGAAAAATCCTCTTCCGGGTCCACATAGCAGGAATATTGCAGGATGCTTCCATCGTCCCGCACACCCGCAAATCCGATCTGGCAGATGCTCTGACGGGAAGGGTTGGCTGTTTCCACATCCACTGCGACGAAACGAAAACGTTCGGTAACGAGAGCGTGCAGTGTTTTCGATTGCGCATCGGTGAGGGTGTGTTTTCTGTCAAAAATATTCATGAGGGAGACGATATTTCCTGAATTTCCAGATGTTTGATGTTGCCTGTTCGTATCAAACGGGCTGAGATGCCTGCCGACTTCCTTGTGTAACCCTGTTGTTGGATGGTTTTAAGAGAGTGATGCGACGCGGACAAAAACTGACGGTTGGAATTCTGGCTTCTATGGCTGTGGTTTCCGGGGTGCAGGCTGCGGATGTCGGGGCGCTTCCCCCGGGTCTGACGGAACAGAAAATCGATGATCTGGTCCATAGAACGCAGGAAGCTTTTCATGTGCCGGGCGTTGGGATTGGTATCATACATAACGGGAAGATTGTATTCACACGTGGATATGGTCAGATCGGAGAAGGTAAATTTACCGAAAAGGTTGATCCGGAAACCCTTTTCGCCATTGGTTCCAACAGCAAGGAGTTCACGACCTCCGCTCTTGCCATGCTGGTGGATGAGGGGAAGCTGAAATGGGATGACCGCGTGATTGATATCATGCCGGAATTTCGCGTTTCCGATCCATGGATCACGCGGGAATTCCGCGTCAGTGACCTGCTGACCCATCATAGCGGCATGGGGCTGGGAGCCGGTGATCTTCTGTTGTTCTCTCACAGCACCTTCACCCGGCCGGAAGTCCTGAAGGCTCTGCCCTACATGCCGTTTACTGGAGAGTTCCGCTCTTCCTATGCCTATAATAATCTTCTTTATGTGGTTGCGGGCGCTCTTATTGAGAAAATCACTGGTCAAAGCTGGGAGAATTTTGTTCAGGAACATCTGATTAACGCAGCGGGGATGCCGCGTTGTCAGTCCACATTGCCGGTTCGTGGACAAACCAATGTTGCGATCGGACAAGGGCATGATGGCAAATTGCCGGACAAGGAAACATTGCGGAATCCCGCAGTGGCTCCCGCCGGTGGGGTTTGGTGCAGCGTCAATGGCATGAGCCGTTGGGCGCAGATCCTGTTGAATGGGGGAACAACACCGGAAGGCCGTCAGATCATCAGCCAGAAGCAGAGAGATATGGTGTGGACGCCCCATGCGCTGATTCCTCTGGCAGACACTGCCAAGGATACGCAGTCGCATATGCGGGCCTATGGTTACGGCTGGTTTGTTGAAGATTTTTTCGGAAAGAAACGTGTCTGGCACACCGGAACAATCAACGGCATGGTCAGCTATATGTCTTTCCTGCCTGAACTGGATACTGGCATTGTCGTGCTGACCAACCGTGATGACCATAACGGAACATATTCGATTGCCACCACATTAAGTTCCTTGCTGGTGACGGGAAAAAGTGACGACTGGGTCAAGCACTGGAAGGCAGAGGAAGATGCTCAACAGGCCAAGCAGGCTCAGGCAGCTTCGGAGACAGGACCGGGGAGTGCTGCACGTCCGTTTGTGACGCTGACCAAGGCGGAGCAACACGAATATGTCGGGACTTATAAGGACGACTGGCGTGGAAATATTCTTGTTTCACCCGGACCGAAGGGATTGAGAATGTCCTTTGATAAGGCTCCCGGTCTGGAAGGCACACTTTCAGCCTTGCCTCATGATCTGTTTGTCGTGCGGTGGGATGATCGTGGCCGGGATGGGGAAGACGACAGTTATGTTCGCTTCTTACGAGACGTGAACGGTCGGATTTCCGGTTTCCGGATGGAAGTGATTGGCTCAGACTTCAGTTTCGATGCTCAGGATCTTCATCCGAAGAAAGTGTCTGACACATTCTGAACGATAGACGGCCACGGGGAAGAAATATCCCCGTGGCCGCAGACGGTTATATTCAGGGTGTATAGATCAGCTTGCGATTGATGAATTCTTCAATGCCAAAGTCTGAAAGTTCACGACCATAGCCTGAATTTTTAATGCCTCCGAAAGGCAGATCAGGTGCGGTGCTTGAGATGGTGTTGATGAAAACCATCCCTGTTTCAATTTTCTCGGCCATTTTCTGGCCGCGTTCGACATTGCTGGTCTGGATGGAACCTCCCAGACCATAGGGCGAGTCATTGGCCAGTGCGATCGCTTCTTCATCACTGCCGACAGGATAGATGATGGCGACAGGTCCGAATATCTCTTCATAAAATACCGGATTGTCTTTTGAAATGTCGGTCAGAATCGCAGCAGACATAAAAAATCCGGGGCGATCGAGCTGTGTTCCGCCGGTGAGCAGAGTGGCGCCATGTTCAACGGCTTTTTCAACCTGGCCGATGGCATTTTTCATGGCGGCTTCACTGCTCATCGGTCCATGTGTGATGCCCTGTTCGAGAGGATCTCCGTAACGGAATTCACTGATGGCGTCTTTCAGGCGGATCGTGAAGTCGTCAACCAGAGAATGATGGACGATCATGCGCTTTGCCGCAGTGCAGACCTGCCCGTTGTTTGACATGCGTCCACTGATCGCGTTCGGTATGACCTTGTCCAGATCGGCATCATCAAGAACGATGAAGGCGTCAGATCCTCCGAGTTCCATGGTGCTTTTCTTGAGCGCGCGCCCGGCCTGTGCCGCAACGGCGCTGCCCGCACGCTCACTGCCGGTCAGGGCAACACCACGAATTTCGCTTCTACCAATCAGAGCCTCGGATTGGTCATTGGTCACGAACAGGTTGGTATAAGCGCCTTCAGGAGCTCCGGCTTCACGGAACAGTTCTTCAAAGGCAACAGCGCATTGCGGTACGCCCGGTGCATGTTTCACCATGACGACATTGCCAGCCATCAGATTGGGACCGGCAACGCGTGCAAGCTGATAATAAGGGTAGTTCCACGGCTCAACACAGTAAATCACGCCCAAAGGCTGACTGATGACCGTGGCGTTGCCTTCACTGATTGGAAGCTTTTTTGGGGCGAGGATTCTCTCGGCATTGTCGGCATACCAGGCGAGAATATTTGCGGAGAGTTCTGTTTCGCCAATGGCCTCAGGAAGCACTTTGCCCATCTCGATTGAAATGAGGCGAGCGTATTTTTCCTTATTTTTCAGAAGAATATCGGCGGCTTTCCTGACGACGGCCGCCCTGTCCGAAAAGGAGCGAAAACGCCAGTCATTCGTCCAGAGGGTGTGTGCGACCTCCAGCTTCGACAGCATTTCCTTATCGGTATGTGTGTCGAATGTTTTGACGGTTTCGCCCGTTGTCGGGTTGATTGTTTTATAGAGCGTCATGGCACGGTCATCCTGAGATTGTCGGTTCAGGGTACATTCCGTGCCGGTCCAGGCGCGGAATGCCATCTTCGCAGGTCACGAAGATAACTGCCCCTACCTTGCAGGAAGAGCGCGCCCGGGATCAAATTGTTTAAAGTTAATCTGGAATCACAGCTTTGTAAGAACCTGCCGGAATCGCGGGAAACTTGAAGCTATGCAGAAGCTTGTCATCCGATGGCAGGGGCGTTTTTCCGACAGGAACGCCGTTCGCCTTCAGAAGCCATGCAGTGATGGCGATGGTATCTTCTCTGGAAAGCGTTCCCGGCGCCATCAGGGGCATTGCCCGCTGAATATAATCGCTCAATTCCGACACGGGAACATTTGCCCATCTCGCAACAAAGGTGCCGCGCAGAGGAGGAGTCTGAAAATTTCCTCGCATCGCTGTCCCATGGCAGATGGCGCAAGCCGCACCATAAAGAGCTTCGCCCTTATCGGCCTGTTCTGCAGTCAGGGGCGGAAGAGTGGCCCGCGCAAACGCCGTGCCGCTCAGGAGGAATGTGAGTCCCGCAACGAGGAGTGATGATTTCCGGATCATGCGGCTCATCCTTTTTTGACTGCGTTGCGGTTGAAAAGTTCGGTGAAGACACCGATCGCACGTTCGGACTCAGACCTGTCGGGATGTTCAAAGGAATTTCCGACACCGGCCATCTCGCCAAGTTCCAGATCAAAACCCTGGATCATGATCCCATCGCTTTTGGAGAGCATGGAAGAACCATTATAAACCATGCCGTAACGCAGGTCGGGACGGGGTGGCAGCCAGGTTGTCTGACCTCTTACCGGGATCAGGCTTTTATCGTTCCACCATTCGCGGGCGGCGTAGCCCGGGCAGTTGACGACGACTTTTTCCGGCAAGGATTTCAGATCCTCCGGTGAGTGAAATTCACGATTAACGATTTTTCCGCCTGCCTGAAAAAATTCCGAGAGGAGGAGATGACCATACGCGCCGAAATTGTACATCATCATCTGCTGGCGTTTGCCATAAGCGACGCCGAATGGCACTTCGCCGGATCTGATCGTTTCGGCTTGTGGAATGATGTCTGTGATTCGATCAGAATATTCGGCAAATTCAGAACTGCTCTGCGGCATGCCGGTAGACGCGTAATCACCTTTGCCGATTTTACCGGCATTTTTCTTCTCGATATCCTCTGTGGTCATGGGCTTATCGGAGAGGACATAGTGATCAGAAAAATCGATTGGCGCTCCGGGCAGGCCGAGATAGCCGCGATAGGTCGCCCAGGAAAAACGGGCCATTTGTTCCCACAGATCGGCGAAGGCAGGGCCGGCAGGCTTGGTCAGCGCAATACGTGAATCCGGTGTCCAACTTCCGTTGGCGCGTACTGAACGTGTGTGTGGGAGCGTGTCGCGTGTGTAGATCGTGACGTCGCAGCCTGCGCGTTGCGCGGTCAGTGCGGATGTCAGGCCGATGATGCCGCATCCAATGACGGCGACTTTCTTTTCAAGGGTTGTCGCGACCTTGCCGATCACAATGTTCGCGGAGCCCCATGACAGCGACCAGCCGCTGCCGCCGTGGCCGTAATTATGAAAGACAGTCTTGTCGCCAATGCGTTCCACATCCAGTCGTGGGCCAGCCGCACGGAACGGGCGGATACACACCTTGATATCCGCGATCTGGTTCGGATCGGCGAGGAAAGGTTGCAGGTGCGGGATCTCGATATAGGGGGGAAGTTCACTGCCAGCAGCGGCAGCGCTGGAGATCAGTCCCTGCCGCCGAAGAGCCGCAGTGGTGCCTAGTGCGCCGGCCGCAATAAAAGCCTTACGGCGCGTAAGGAAAGGTTTGCTACCCATGAATTCTGTAAGCCCCGACCTGAACAGATCCAGATGCGCCCCCCGATATGAAGGGCAGAGTGCAGATCAATATCTGCGGCACCACTCATTGCGCATCCGTGTTGTTTTGGAAAGCGAAAAAACGGGAGCATCCTGCGCAAGAACCATTGTGGATCATGCTATGGTGAGGTGCTCTTTCTGAGTCATTCAAGAGTCCTGCGATTTTTTCTTTTTCGATGATGCCGCCTGCCACAGATACCATGCTGCGAAAGAACGCCATGGTGCGAGGCATGCTGTTGCGGATGCCAGTTCCTTGGGCCGCAACTGTTTTTCGGCATCATGCAGAATCCGCCATCCTTCACGCACGCCAAAATCATCGACCGGCATCACATCAGGTCGCCCCAGACTGAACATGAGCAGCATTTCGGCTGTCCAGCGGCCAATCCCGCGTAAGGGGATCAGCCGTGTGACGATCTCTTCGTTCGAGAGATGTTCTGCCTCTGCACTGTCAGGAATGATACCGTCGATTCGAGCCTGTGCGATGCCCTGTAATGCCGCAATTTTGGAGGCTGAAAGGCCGCATCCCCGAAGAAGATCGAAAGGTGCTGCTGCAAGTGCGCTTGGGCTGGAAGCGATGCCGCCCTCCAACTGCATCAATCTCCCATAAATGGCGTCAGCCGCTCTTCCCGCAAGCTGTTGATAGACAATGGCCCGGACCAGTGCATCGAATGGCTCTAGCCCGTCATTTCCGGTGAGCGTGCAGGGGCCGTGACTTTCAGCAAACGCACCAAGGGGAGGGCATGCCATTTTCAGATGGCGCAGGAGATCGTGATGGGACGGAGGAGAGATACGTTGCATTACTTGATTGCAACAGAGACGGACTAGCAAGGCAATCGTCTCGATGGCATATGTAGGGAAAGGGCGGCACGCCGGTCGTCAGTTTTCTGCTGGAGTTGTCTGTCTCTTCATGCCGGTGCCCGTCAGGTTTCCCCGAGGTCGTCAGAAAGACCGGATCATTGATCCTCAGGAGCCGGTGCTTGTCGCACCCGTAGCGGTTTCGCGGCCGCAGGAGACAGAAAATCCCGTAGTATCATCCGGCCTCGAAAGTCTGAGACCGGCGATGGTGGGGCAAAGTCCCGGCTACCGTCGTCTTGCCGCTGCACGCAGACCTTTGCGGCCTCGTGACATCTTTGCTGATCCGGATATCGCTCCGATTGTGATCGGTTCGGTGCTTCTGCATGCAGCGCTTCTGATCGTTGCCTATCTGTTGTCACAGCATCATCAGCAACGCGGCAATCCGCAGGCTGAACCCGGCCCCGTGGAAATGATGTTCGAGACACCTCCGGCTGCAAGTGGCATGCAGGGGCGTCACTCGGATCAGCAGGCAGGCGGGAACAACGCGGCATCTGATTCCCAGAGTAGTGAGAGCAAGCAGGAAGAGGCGGATTCTTCCCCCGGATCGGCTACGGAAAGCACAGAGGTCCCTGCCAGCCCCCAGATACAGCAGGCGACATCGGATGAGCATTTCCCGACGCAACGAAATGAAACGGCACCGATAAATCCGGCGGACAAGACGTCGGGGCAGGCAAGTCGTTCTCCCCTGCATTCAAAGACAGCCAGAAAGGCGTCACATCAGAAGCAACAGCATAGTCATGCCTCGTCGCCTTTTGATTCGCTGATGGATCTTTCTCTGGATCAGTCGTCGGCGCCACCCCGGCCTCGTCGTGGGCGTAGCGGCGGATCGGGAGGTCCTATCGATCTGTCGATCGGGCCGATGGTGCAGAATGGCAAGCTGAATGCCCCTTACAGCACGCGCTCGACGACGCGAGGTGTCAGCGATGGTTACGCCGAAGAGGTGGATGCCTGGATTCGACATCATATGTACTATCCGGAGGATGCTGCGCGTGATGGAGAAGAAGGACCATCATCGGTGCATGTGGTCATTGATCGTGAAGGACGTGTGAGATCTGTCCGTCTTACCAATCAGTCAGGTTCATATCGTCTGGACGCTTCGACCACCGGAATGTTCCATGGGGCGCAATTGCCACCTGTGCCTCCCGGCATCCCGGGAGACCACTTCGATCTGGATGTGACGATCAATTATATCCTGTTGCGGGGAAGGTGACGGGCTTCCCGCACGCAGAGTTGATGGGCGGTCAACCGCCATGTTCCGTTGCTGCGGTAGATTTATCGAACTTCTGATGATGTTCGGCTTGCGTATAACGGGGAAGACGGGGTTACATTCCCCAAAAATGATCAGCCCCTTTGGTGAGGGGCAATAAACAGGGGTGTTAACCTTGTCGCAGACCGAACAGCAGACCAAGCAGCCCGTTCCTCCGGATCGCATTCCGACCATTCGTGTGGTGGCTATGCCATCCGACACCAATCCGTCCGGAGATGTCTTTGGTGGATGGCTGGTGTCACAGATGGATCTTGCGGCGGGAACATGTGCTGCATTCCGTTCACGTGGACGGTGTGTGACTGTGGCCATCGACAGTTTCATTTTTCATGAACCGGTCGTCGTTGGTGATGAAGTGAGCATTTACACGAACATTGTTCGTGAGGGACGGACCTCCATGGTGATACATGTGGAGACATGGCGTCGTGTGCGTTCGACCGACATACGTTCCCGGGTGACGCAGGGAAAATTCACTTTTGTCGCCCTGGATGAAAACAGGAAGCCTCGTCCTTTGCCCCCAATGCAGGATTTCTGAGGTCGTTATTGTCCGGTGAGTGTTCGCGATGTGTGGCGGGCATTTGATGGATCGACCGGAAGCAGGAACTGATAATGCGCAGATCTGCATAATTGCAGGTCTGCGCATTTTTTTTATTTTCATAAATAGAGGATTCGGAGAGCTGTTGTTTTATGTCTTGCGTTTTAAGCAGTACGAGGCGTCTGTGGTTTGAATTGCTCCGCGCTTCTGATCATGGCGTTTCTCATGTTCGTGATGCTCATGGAGCAGAGATTGGCATTCGCGCAATCAGAAAAGGGGGTTTGCGGATATCATGCCCGTCGTGAAAACGGGGCAGGCGTGTCCATTGGCCCAGGACCACATAAACATAGTTTTTGTCAGCGAAAATCCCATCCGGCCAGACGAAGCGTGGGTCGGAGGCAATAAGTTCGAAACTCCCATCCGGATTGCGACGAAAGACCGCATCATGATCTGCAGCAGTCGTGTAGATTCTGTTCCATGGATCCGTGGCAAGACCGTCCGCTGCTCCTTTTTCTCCTTCATCGGAGACAAGACCAGCCAATTCTTCTGAACTGATGGAGAAGTCCGCCAGCTTTTCTGTGGGCAGACTGTAAAGCCTGCGGCTTGCAAGAGGCGCATAGAAAAGCGTGTCTGAATTGGCTGACAGTGTGATCCCATCCGCCCCGCCACCCGGAAATGTCGGGTTTTTGGGATCGAAATGTAGCACCTGACCATCGAGGACCGTTTGGTATCCCTTGTCAGGGAGAACAGAAACTGTGCCCTCGAGAACACGACGTTGCTTGCCCGTCGCAATATCGACGACGACCAGAGCCGGATGGCCGCCGAACGAGCTATCGGTAATGAAGGCGGTGCCTTTTTCACCGTGTGTCAGATCGACACGTAGATCATTCATGTGGCTGTCGGGCAGCAAAGCATCTTTCAGCACAATACTGGCGATGATTTTTCCTGTTTTGGGGTCCAGACCGACAACCTTGGCACCGCCCGGTTGAATGTCATGCCCCTTGATCTTACCGTCATCAATAACCCAGATATTGTTTTTACTATCCGTTGTCATGCCATGAGGTGAGACAAGATGCTTCTCTGGCGCACCAGTAATTGATGCAGAAAAAGCAGCTGAAGGAAAGGGGATCAGGTGCCCATTCTTCCATTCAGCGAGAACCGGACCAGCATGATCGCCATCATGCTTGGGGAAGGTAAGGAACAGTCGATTATCGACAACCACAATCCCTGATGGATCAGGCGATGGGATACTGGCGAGAATTTCCACCTGTCCAGCAGGTCCAAAGCCTGGGTCCTGATTATTGGTGACGGCTGGAGAAGCGGCGTGGGACAGGGCAGCCCACCATAGGGGGGCTGCGCAGACGGAAAGACGAAGAAATCTTCTCACAATAAGTTCTCGTTTCTGAAAAATCTTTGAATTGAAAGAAAAGTTACATGCTGACGCGCTGTCATTTTTCTTCAGTCTCGAGGAATGGCTTGAGAAGTGTGAGGTCTGCTGCTGACAGACGATCTGATGCTGTGGAGCGTTGGTGCCAGTAAGGGTAAAGCAAAGGAGGTCTACTGACTTCCTCCAGTTTTTGAATGTCTTCCGGATTCAGCTGCAATGTGGCAGCTTTCAGATTGTCAGCAAGTTGTTGGTCATTACGTGCTCCGATCACCAGGCTTGCGACGCCGGGGCGTTGCAGAAGCCATGCCAGAGCGACCTGCGCTGCGGATGCGCCTGTATAATGCGAGGCAACGTCGATCAGAACCTCTACGATATCATAAAGAGCTTCGACATTCTGGATAGGCGGTTCCTTCCAGTCGGCGGCCTTACGTGTGCCTGCTGGTTCTGGCTGACCGCGACGATATTTTCCCGACAACAGGCCGCCAGTGAGTGGTGACCAGATGACGGCATCAACTCCCTGATCTACGGCGATTGGTAATAGCTCGTATTCTGCTTCCCGGGCTTGAAGCGTATAATGAATTTGCTGAGCGACCGGACGCACAGTATTGTTTCGTTCTGCGGTGGAGAGCATTTTCATGATATGCCATCCAGAAAAATTCGAAACGCCGATATAGCCAATCTTTCCGGAATTCTGAAGATGGTCGAGTGCTGATAGTGTTTCCTCAACAGGGGTTTCACCATCCCATTCGTGACACCAATAAAGATCAATATGATCTGTTTTCAGTCTTTTCAGGCTGGCTTCACAGGCTTTGATCAGATGATGACGCGACAGTCCGCGTTCATTGGGGCCTTTGGAGCCTGTTGGAAAGCGGGCTTTGGTTCCAATGAGAAGGCGGTTGCGACGTTCTGAACCAAGCGCTTCACCGATGATTTCTTCCGAGAGACCGTCGGAATACATATCGGCAGTGTCAAGCATATTTACGCCGGCATCAAGCGCCATATCGATCTGTCGTCGTGCGCCGGTAAGATCTGTGTTACCAGCCTTGGCGAAATTACCTGTTCCGCCGAAAGTCATGGTCCCGAGAATAAGAGAGGAGATTTTCAGACCAGAATGGCCGAGAAGACGATATTCCATCAGTGATGAATCCTTGCTTTGCCCGTGAGGGAGATTGAACGGATTATGGCAAGGCTATTGCCTGATATTTCCATAATGCAAGAAGGGTTTGAGGACACTGTAAGCAGATATGTCTGCCATGATGATTACAATCGGCTTATTCATAAGAGAAGATTATGATGCGATTAAAAAAGCGATGAATGTTATGATATTCTGATGTTTACAGTTTAACAAGTGTCGGGGTGGAGAACGCATTATGCATGTGCTGGTGATGGGAGCCTCTCGTGGGATTGGATGTGAGGCCGTCAAGGTAGCTCTTGATCAGGGCCACTCGGTCAGGGCCTTTGCGCGCAATATTGCGCATATCGGGCTGACACATGACCGGCTTGAGAAATATTCTGGAGATGCTTTGGTGCCGCAGGATGTGGAGCGGGCACTGGTGGGCGTCGATGCGGTGATTCAGGTTTTGGGTGTAAGAAATCGCGATCTCTTCGGGCCGATAGACTTGTTTTCTCGGGCAACCGACATTCTGGTACCGTTAATGATCCGTCAAGGTGTGTCTCGATTGGCGGCAGTCACTGGTTTTGGCGCAGGTGATAGCGCAGCCGTCCTCGGTCCATTTCAGCGCGTGCCTTTCCGTGTTTTGTTCGGTCGTGCCTATGACGACAAGACACGACAGGAAGAGCGCATTATTTCCAGTGGATTGGACTGGACCCTCTGGCGTCCGGGCGTTCTGATTAATGGAGCCGCCAGTGGAAAGGCCAAAATCCTGATGACGCCAGCAGAGTGGAGAAACGGAATCGTGACGCGTGCGGATGTTGCCGCGAATATCGTGTTGCATCTTGAAGATAAAAAAATGTTTCATCAGAAACCGGTTATCGTAAGATTCTGATAATATTTTAAGAAAGCATTGTGCTGGCAAGGATTGCAATGATGCTGTCTTTGTTGACAATTAAATTACTTTTTAAAATTTATAAAAAATAAATATATACGTTTTTTGGATTTATTGATTTCATTTGAGGATATTATTCAATATCCCGGATTTTAAGTGTGGTTGGAGGATGGAGAAAAAATCGAATTCAGGAAACTCGATCGACCATGGTGATTTCATATTGTTTACCCTCCTGCAAGTCGCTCGTTGAGAGCTTGTATGAATTTGCGCTGATGACGTTGTTTGTCGCCTTGGCCCAAGCTTTTGTTAAACGTAATGAAACTATGAGGTGAGACATAGGGCAGGAAAGCCGAAAGGATTTTTATGTCTATGTCTTCGTGCGTTTTTATCGCAACTCCATGTTTCGGTGGTCTGGTGACGCAGGGCTATATGCAGTCGATCATTAACTGCATAGGTTCTGCCGGGGCGAATGGGATCAGTCTGACCCTGTCGATGATCGGTAATGACGCTTTGATCACGCGTTGCCGCAACACGCTGGTGCAGCAATTCATGTCATGTCAGGAAGCGACGCATCTGCTGTTTGTTGACAGTGACATCAGCTTTCCGCCGGATGCGATCATGAGCCTTCTGTCTGCGGATCGCGATGTTATTGGTGGTTTATATCCGCTGAAAGACCGCTATTGGGATGAAGTCACGGACATCCGGATCGCAGCCGGAGAAGCTCCTGAAATGGCATCTTTGCGCTATGTTGGTGAGTGCACGGCCATGCATGAGGCAGAGCCGGGAACGGCTTTGATCAAAGCTGCGTGGGTCGGCACGGGCTTCCTGCTCATTCGCCGTCAGGTCATTGAAAAAATGATCGCTGCCTATCCCGATATGGCCTATTCCCGGATTGACGCTGCAAGGAATGGCAAAGGAAGTGCGCATGAAAATGACAAGGCATGGGCGCTCTTTGACTGTATGATCGACCCCGGGACAGGAACTTACCTGTCTGAAGATTTTGCGTTCTGTCAGAGGTGGCGCCAGATCGGAGGCGAAGTCTGGCTCGACACGTCACTCATCCTGACACATACGGGGGCATCAGGATTTACCGGGAATCCATTTTTCCGGGTTGGTGCAGCTTTTGCTTCATCGGCTCCGCAGGCTGTTGCGAAGCAGCATGATGCATTACAATAGGTGATGTGACTACGAACGATACATCCCCCGCCGGGGAAGGCCTGTCCGGCCTTTCCCTTCGCCAGCCGCCCGCCAATCCTGAGGCCGAGCAGGCGCTTCTTGGCGCGTTGCTGACCAATAACCGGGCTTATGATCGTGTTTCGGACTTTCTGGCTCCGGTGCACTTTGCCAATGCCATCAATGGCCGAATCTATGAGGCGATTTCCAGAAGGGTAGAGGCAGGACAGCTCGCAGATCCTGTCACGTTGAGGCCGGTTTTTGAGCATTCCGGCCTTCTGGAGCCCATGGGCGGTATGCCCTATCTGGGCAAGCTGCTGACATCAATGGTCGGCATCATTAACGCAGCCGATTATGGACGGGCGATTCATGATGCCTGGATAAGGCGCCAGCTGATTGATATTGGCGAGACGATTGTCAACAATGCGTTTGGTGCGAACCCGGATCTTGGCGGCCCGGATCAGATTGCCGCGGGCGAGGAAGAGCTTTTCCGGCTGGCGACTGACAAGGGGCAGGATGGCGGCTTCACAAATTTCGATCGCGCCCTGACGAATGCCATTCAGGTTGCGGAGAAAGCCTTCCGGAATGAAGGCGATGTTTCGGGTCTGACATCCGGCTTGCGGGATTTTGACCGCAAGACAGGAGGTCTTCATCCTTCCGACCTTCTGATTCTTGCCGGTCGTCCGGCAATGGGTAAGACAGCATTGGCGACAAAAATCGCCTTCTCGGCCGCACGCGCGTTGATGCACAGGGCGGATGCACAGGGCGAGGGTGTTGCTCCTGACGGGGCTGTTGCCATCTTCTCTCTCGAAATGTCGGCGGAACAGCTGGCAACACGTATTCTTTCCGAGCAAGCTGAAGTCTCGGGTGAGCGTATCCGGCGTGGTGACATCGGGCAGAAAGAATTTGATCGGTTTGTGCGTGTTTCGCGTGAGCTTGGACGCTTGCCACTGGTCATTGATGATACCCCCGCCATTTCTCTGTCAGCGATGAGAACGCGTTGTCGACGCCTGAAGCGGACGAGAGGCTTGTCGCTGGTGGTGGTTGACTATCTTCAGTTGATGAGACCTGCGGTTGGAACACGACCGGAAAGTCGTGTTTTGGAAATTTCCATGATTACGCAGGGTCTGAAGGCAATTGCGAAAGAACTGGAAGTGCCCGTGATTGCGCTTTCCCAGCTCTCCCGACAGGTGGAAAGTCGAGAAGACAAACGTCCGATGCTGTCGGATCTGCGTGAATCCGGATCGATTGAGCAGGACGCGGATGCGGTCATGTTCGTCTATCGTGATGAATATTATCTACAGCAGCGTGAACCGAAGGAAACGGCTTTCGAATCCCAGGATAAATATCAGGCAGCTCTGGATGACTGGCACCGGAAAATGGAGCTTGTTCATAACAAGGCGGAACTGATTCTGGAAAAGCAGCGTCATGGACCTACGGGCACTGTGCAGCTGTTCTTCGAAGGTGAATACACACGCTTTGCGGATCTGGATACTTTCCATGATGATGGACCGGGGCGATAGAAATTTCATCGCATGCGAGGATCATTTTCGTGAAGATATGATCCTCGCATTATCTGTCATATATTTTCCGAGCGAGATGAAATCCCGCAGCCAGGGCAAATAAAAGCAGCATTCCCAGGACGACCAGCCATGGAAAGCCCAAAGCGTGGCCACCGGGGCGCAGCATGATCATCGTCAGAATCATGAGTGGTACCGTCAAGCGGAATGCAGGCAGAAATTCGGCGGAGCGCGCAGCAGGCAGCAGCATTCCAGCCAGAAATGTGCCCAGCATGGGACCATAGCTACAGGCGGCGATGGAAAGTCCCAATATCACGGCGGATTGGTTTCCCTGAGCAAACAGCAGGGAGCCAACGATGAGAATGATAGCCCAGACAAGAGTGATGGCACGCGCAAGGGGGAGGGGCTTCAAGGAAAAAACATGTTTCAGTTTGGAGCATGCGCCGGGGAAATCACCGATGGTCGCAGCGGTCATGGCTGAAAGCGTGGATGACAGAGACCCCATGGTGGCGGCGAGAATGGCGGCGACCATAAGGCCGCGAATTCCGGGCGGAAGACTGTGCACGATATAATCAGGGAAAATGGCGTCAGGTGAGGACAGTCCGGTGTCTGATAATGGAACCTGACCGTGATGGATCCACAGCAGGATTCCTACGCTGGAGAGAAGGAAAAAGAGAGCCATGACGCCAAGAGCGCTTCCCATCAACGCCAGACGAGCGTCTCTGAGACTGCGGGCAGCCAGCACACGCTGAACCATCAACTGATCGGTTCCGTGGGAGGCAAGCGTCATCAGGGCTCCTCCTCCGATGGCTGCGATGGGTGTGAAGGCACTGCTGAAATTGTCTGGTGTGTGTATGAAAAGAGAGAATTTTCCAGCGTTTTTCAGGATGTCGAATGTATCTGCCGGGGCGCTGTGCAAGAGAAGCGTGGCGCACAGGGCGGCTCCTCCCAGATACAGGCAGAACTGGATGGCATCTGACCAGACAACGGCTTTCAGGCCACCATATAATGTATAAAACAGCGTAATCCCGACAATCCCGGTCAGGAGCAGGGTATGGGGCACCAAGATATGTGTGGCTGCCAGCATCGCCGTCAGGGGAAGTATGCCAGCAAACAGACGCACGGCTTCCGCCATTACGCGTGTTCCAAGAAATGTCGCGGAAGCGGTGCGTTGCATACGCCCGTCAAAGCGATGTCCCAGATAGTCATAAGCGCTGAGCATTTTGCCTGAAGTGTAAAGCGGCAGGAATTTCCATGCCACGATTGCGCGTCCAACCAGATAACCCAGAGCAAGCCCGACAAAGACCATGCCATTGCTGAAGGCGACCCCGGGAACGCTGATCACCGTCAACGTAGATGTTTCTGTGGCCACCATGGAAAGACAGAGTGCCCACCAGGGGAGATCATGATTTCCTTCCAGATAGGCATTGGTCGATGATTGTTTGCCTGACAGCTTCATGGCAAGCAGTGGCATGCCGGCCAGATATAGGATCATCGTAATCAAATCGAGAAGATTCATGGAAACTGTATCTTCACGGTCTCATACTTCCTTTGGTGTATGTTGTGTTCTGGAAACCTGATGCGGGAAATAGCATGAGACTTGCATCATGTCTCTTGATTATATGATGAAGAGCAGGGGGATTGATGCTGGTATTGTTCGACGCACAATTGAGAAAACTGTGATCTGAAAAATCAGATCACAGTTTTATATTCCCGGTTTATTTTTTCAGGTGCTGTTCAAAGAAATCATTCATCCATGAATAGGCTGTCAGCCAATTCTGCGTCCGCAGGAAAGCATGACGTTCATCTGGGAACGAATGTTCTTCATATGGGATGCCACGATCAGTCAACATTCTTGAAAGTAGAGCTGATTGTTTGAAGGCGACATTATAATCATCATCTCCATGCACCAGCATGACAGGAGATTTCCAGTGCGAGATATCAGCGACGGGGGATGAATGCCATTCCAGCTCATGCTCAGCATGGTTTTCTTCTGGAGAGAAACCGTTTTTATCTGGCGTCGTCATATCATGTACGCCGTGAAAATCGGCTCCTGCTGAAAAAATGTCACTGTTCCGTGCCAGAGCCAGAGCCGTCAGATAACCGCCCCAGCTTCCTCCCCATATGCCAATACGCTTGGGATCAACGTCAGGCTGGGCTTTCAGATAGGATGCAGCGGCGAGCACATCCTTATATTCGCTGGCGCCTTGACGGCCAATTCCCGCAGCGTTGCGAAAGGCTTCTCCATATCCGGTGCCGCTGCGATAATTGACAGAAAGAACCACATATCCCTGCGCGGCCAGCATCTGGTTCATGATGTAAGCGTTGGAATAATATCCCATTGCATTGAAGGCAGGGAGCATCTGTCGTTGGGGGCCACCATGCACAAATATCAGCGCAGGATGACGGGCGGATGTTTTGTCCTGTGGGGAAAAGAGTTGTCCATGAATGGTGAGGCCGTCATTACTCCGAAATGTTACTATTTCTGGCGTCACAAAATGGATTGATGGGGGTAGTTTGGGATCTATCAGAGCCTGTTCATGCTGATCTGGAAGGACAAGGACAGGATGGGCGGGTTGCGTAACGCCTGCAACCATGAGACCGATATCTGTTCCTGCCAGAGCAATGGCAGTTTCCATTTCATTATTTTTTGTAAGACGCTTTGGGGCAATGCCATCCATGCTCTGCTGCCAGGCATGCCATGCATCATGATTTCCTGTGTTGCTTGTATAATAAAGAGTCTTTTTATCAGATGATAATTTGTAGGACGATATCTCCGCCTTGTCCGGTGTTAGGCAGTGGGGATTGCCATCTTTTTGGATATCAATTCCGCAAAGACGCATCCATCCGCTTCCCTCCCATGGAAACAACAGATGGGAATTGTCTGTCCAGAGAAGGCCATTTCCTTCCGGAGCGAAAAAACGTGCGCCCTGTCCGGAGGGAGGCGTCCATACAACGTGGTCTATATTATTGGATGTATCATAAACATGCATTTCCCAATGAGATGTTTTCATCTCGTGTGTTTTTGAAAGAGGTTCATGCTCTCTGACAAAAGCAACCAATTTGCCATCTGGAGAAAAGGTTGGCTGGCTGTCATGTGACAGTCCGGGATCAAGGAAGCTCATGGTCTTTTCCTGAACGTGCCACATTCCGATCAGGGAGTGTGTGCCGCGATCAAGAGTGAAAACCAGTGTTTTCCCATCGGGTGACCATTCAAGAGATGTCAGGCTTCCCCTGACAGTCATTTGACTGTTCGCTGCGTCTCCTGTTCTGGACAGGAACAAGGTTCCTTTCTGACTGAAAGCCAGTTGCGATCCATCAGGCGAGAAAGTCGGATTCCATCCTTCTCCCATCACGATGTCTTTGCCATTTTCCAGAATGACATGAACGATCTGGCGTGTTCCAAAGGCCATCGAAGAAGCATTGGGAGAAGGATCATCGGGATATTCGGGATCTCCTCCTTCCACGTAAGCCAGTATCTTGCCATTGGGGGAAAAGGCGAGTCCCCACAGATCAGTTCCGTCATCTTTTGTGAAATGCGTCAAAGCCTTGGGTATGTTTCCCGAAATGGAGGCCAAAATATTTCTGACGCCATCACGCTTTTCAACCCATGCAAAGCGTGGCGCTGCACTGGCGCCAATCAGATTTGTAGCAAACGGCATGGCCAGAAGAGTTTTGATCTGCTCCTGCGCCTCCTTGGCATCCAGGGGCGCAGAAGAAGCGGGAGTAGCGAGAGCTATCGTGCCGGCGAGCAGGCATGCAGCCAGAGGACCAAATTTCTTCATGGTTTTACTCCTGCCAGTGTTTGAAAGATATTTTCTTCTGTGCGTGAAAATGAAGAATATTGGCCGGGATGTATTTCCTCGTCAGCCGGAAAGCCATCTGCTGCGAATAAATAGGCATCGCCTGTTTTTGGATCATACCAGAACCCGGAATGGAGTCCGTATGCTTCTCCAAGATGTCCTTTTAAGCCCCCTTGATAGGCAGGATAGGGACTATCCGTTTTTCCATCAGGGTCTTTTGTTCCTGTAAGAACAAAAAGGCTGAGACCATAAGCTGTTACGGGATAGGGGCAGTCTGCATTGTGTCCATTGAAGCGCCAGGTCGGTGTTTCCATGGCGACGATGGACTGTTCAGACAGCAGGCGAACACCATCGACCGTTCCTCTCTGGATCATGAAGCGTGCCAGTTGAGACAGGCCTTGCAATGAAATGCGGAGACCTCCCTGAGGAGAGAATACACTTCCATTGCTGCCAATCCTGTAGGTGGCGAGAGAGTGGTTGGTGGTCGATCTGCGTGGAAAACCGTCGACAGTTGGCGTGTAGCCTTCTGGAAGGTGCCTATAGAGCGTAGCCAGACGTTCAGGATGGTCGAGCTCGTCAATATTGTATCCACCATCAATGTGTAGCGGCGCCAGAACATGTCGCTTCTGATATTGGTCGAATCGCTCTCCGCTGGCTTTTTCAATAATGGTGCCTACAAGACCATAACATAGATTACAGTATGTAAAATATGTGCCCGGGGGATGCCCATCATGATAGGAAAAATGATAGTCAGAATTTCCGGCTTTATGCGTTTTATCAAAAAAGCTGCTGATTGGCTTATCAGGTGGCAATACGTAAACATCTGCGTCACGAATGCTGGATGTATGATTCAATAACATGCGAACAGTGATGGGAATTTCAGGAAAATCTGGATTTCTGAGTGGAAACCCGAGATAATCTGAAACATCATGGTCCAGACTTATTTTCCCTTGTTCGACAAGTTCCATAAGGCCGATTGTTGTTACAATTTTGGAAATCGAGGCGATACGAAAGAGGGTATCTTTCTTGATAGGCGAGGATGACTGATCTGAAAGACGCGAAAAGCCACCATAATATTGATAGATGGTTTTTCCCTCATGGAGCCTGACTGCGGCAAGGGCAGCCAGAGGTCGCACTTCAGAGGCTGCGAGAATGCGATCCATTGATCTGTCTGTTTGCTCCTGCGCCAAGGCTGATGTGGAGATCATGGCGAGGAACAGGGATGAATAAAGAGAATATTTCATAGCTTATTGTTTTTCGGATAAAGGATTGAATGATGACGTGTCGTCGTTTTGATCGCCTGTTCAGAAAATGCCAATGGTTGCATGTTTCCCTCGAGCCATAGCTTCAGAAAATCATCATAATGGCCACTGCGCGGAATGCCTGACTGTCCCGGGAAATTCAGGAACACTGACTGGTCCCATTGCCCGACGTCACATACCATCAGGTAACTGGCGCCGCCGGTAACGACATAAGGATTTTGGTCTGTTTTCTGTCCTCGTGCGTTATACCACCGTGCCATGACAGTGTAGGGGTCTCCGCCACTATGGGCTTTTTCCCCTCCAATATCGGGAAACGCTTTGGCGACAGCTTTTACATCGTGCAGTGGATGTTGAAGCGTAACGGTATGTAATGTTCCCCATTGCCAGGCTGATGTCACGGGACCCATACGTTCACGGGCTTCATCCACGGCTTGCTGGAATGCCTGAATCAATAATGCATCACGCGTCTTTTCTGGATGTTTGCCTATCCTGTTATCGGGATTTTGCAGAAATCCGAGAAGCATGGTTGCATTGAGAGGTTTAGGAAGAAGTGAGCGCAGTTTTTCAGGAATCAATGCCTGATAAAACAGCGCGTTCAGCCGTGTCCACCAAAGTTCATAAAGCGCAGCGCCAGCACTGTTGGCGTCAACATGTCCATCCCATTGCCGCAGTAATTTTTCTTCCGGAGCAAGGGTAAGTGGAACTTCCGGAAGAGTGGCCACGACGGAAAGAGCCAGGTGAGACAGGGTGTCATGCTGCAACGCAACACTTTGTGCGATCGTTGCATGAGTGGATGCGCTCAGAACCTCTGCAACACGTTCGTAGCGATAACGATCTTTCCATTCATAACTGACACACCGTTTCTCAACAGGATAGCCTTCAGGAAGATTGAATTCATTGGATGTTGCAAACCATCCTCTGGCAGGGTTCAGGCTGTTGGGCAGAGCATCGAGGGGCTGCAATCCAAGCCAGTCATACTGACCATCTCCCGGTGCGGGCATGAGTCCATCATGTCCGCCGTTGCGCGCGGGCAAACCTCCAGCTGCTTGCCAGCCGATATTTCCGTGAATATCAGCATAGGTGAAATTGGTTGGACTTGTGTGGAGTTTCAGGGCTTTGCGGAAACTATCCCAGTCCTGTGCCAGATTGATTCCGATATTGGCCAGCATCCCGTTGGCTCCGGGATAAAGCCATGTTGCAGAAACTGCGACCGCCTTATTGAGGCTGGCGTCGGACGAAACGACAGGCCCCTGTGCAGCATATCGCAAAGTAACCCGTCTGTCGGGTTCTCCACGCACGGCAATGACAGTTTCTTCCTGTTCCATTTTGACCCATTTCCCATGATGGAAATAGCGGTCCGGATTTTCAGGATCTGTGCGCAGAAAAAACAGGTCTTCCTGATCGATGTGAAAATTTGTTCTTCCAAAAGCGATATTTTCGTTATGCCCCTGCATGATGCCTGGCATGCCGGGTGATCCACCTCCGATAACATTCAGGCCGGGGGCCATCAGGTGAATGACATGACGCGGGCCGGGTGATCCAAGTCCGAGATGAGGATCATTGGCCAGAATAGGACGATTTTCGCGTGTCCGATCCGGAGCGATCACCCATGCATTGCTGCCTTCGTTGGCGCGTCTGTGATCGTTTTCCTGCTCTGATAAAGGGGTATGTATATTGGAAATTGGGGGACCATTTTGTAATACACCAAATAGGCCGAGGTCATTTTCCGTTATTTCATCGACCTTAAGCCCATCCGGAACCTTGAACTGATGCGATGGTGTCAATGGAGAGATAAGAGAATCATAAGCCAATGCATTTTGCGCAGCCAATCGAGCACGTCGGATTTCGGCTTTGGTGTTGCCTGTTGCTTCAGCTCTGATGCGAATAAGATCAAGGACATGCCAGCGCAAAGGCTTGTAAGAAAAAATATTGAATTCTTCTGGATAATTTTTTGAATTTTTCTCAAGATGATCTAGAAAAGCATTGATTCCTGCAACATAAGATTCTGCAGATTTTTTTACGATATCAGGGAGAGCTTCCAGTTCCGCTTCCGCATTTCCCCTAAACAGAAAAAGTCGACTTGCAGTATCGGATGCAACAAAATCTTCTCCAAAAACTTCCGCAAGATGACCTGTGGCACGCCGATATTCGAAATCCATCTGCCATAGTCGGTCACGTGCAATCAGATAGCCATTTGCAAAAAATGCATCTGCTACAGATGCTGCCTTAACGTGCGGCAGTCCCCATTTGTCTTCAAAAATTTCGACAGGTTGCTCCAGCCCTTTCAGCCCGACAACGCCTGAACGCATGGGATCGCGTGCCAGAACCTGATGTGCGAGACCCGAAAAAACAGTCGCGATACCTCCCATCAGGATATTGCGACGTGTGCAGATGGGAGATTGATGTTTCATTTATGAATGTATTCCTTCAATAATATTCAGAATCGTTTCGGCTGATCCACAGGATAATGTAAATCCCAAGGCCCCATGACCTACATTCAGAAGCAAATTGTGGTACTGTGTCTTTCCAATGATGGGAACACCCGTGGGGGTCGCTGGACGCATACCGGACCATATTTCTGATGAATCATATGGTCCGGCTTCCGGTAAGGTTCTGGAGGCGAGTGCTTTCAGGGCTTCAATGCGTCGGGGTGCAGGAGCGGTGTTCTGTGCGCCGATATCGACCATCGCTGCCACGCGGAGTTTTTCTCCAAGCCGTGCATAAACAATCCGATTATCATAATCTGTGACGCTGATATTCGGGAGAACATCCGGGTGGGCCTGCACCGTCAGGCTGTACCCTTTCAAACCGTAAAGCGGCAAGGATATTCCCAGAGGTTGCACCAAGTCACGGGAAGTCATGCCTGCAGCCAGAACAACAAGATCAGTCTTCTGCGGTTGACCATCAATGCGTATCTGGCAGTTCTGATTTTCGGCGGGTTCAAAAGTTGTCTCGCCAGTGATGAGAGAAAAATTCTCTTTCTTTAAAAGTTCTTTCAGAAGTGATTGGCAAAACAGATAGCAATCTGCCACTTCGTCATCAGGGGAAAAAATACCACCAGACAATGATGACGCAATTCCAGAAAATGCAGGTTCCAGTCTTGTGCATTGTGCGGGTGTCAACACCTGCTCATTTTCTGAATGATTGACAGCTTTCGCTGCCTTCAGAAATTTCCTTTTGTTGCGATAAATCACCAGTTTTCCCGGTTGCCGCCAGAGAAAATTGTCCAGCCCTTCAGATCTCCAAAGATTCAGTATTTTCTGACTTTTCAAGGATAAATTTAGAATTTCCAAATAATTTTTCTGATTTGTCGATCTGTTGCATGCGAGAAGGAATTCACCCAGCCAACGCCATTGCTGCCAGTCCATTTTCAGTTTGAGAGAGATCGGGGATTCCGGGCGGAATATCCATGACAATGCTTCTGAAGGAACTCCGGCATCAGCCAGAGGGCGCACATAGCGATAACTTAACTGCCCACCATTTGCGAAACTCGCCTGACTTCCAACCTGTCCTTCTCGCTCAATTACCTTAACCTGATGTCCGCTTCGCACCAAAGCGTAAGCGGTGGTGAGGCCAATAACACCGCCTCCGATAACCGTAACTGTCCGTTTTGCAGACATATAACCGCCGATCTTCTGATATTAATAATGCGCTACGACGCGTCTGAACCAATATGCTTGAGCGTCAGTGGGCTGATCCTAAAAATAGCCTGTGATCAGAACCATATTAAAAATGCTTGCGCGCAATAACCCTGAGTTAACCTTTGGGGGAAGAACCACGGGCACAACGGCCTAGTCATAAAATTTTATATTTTTTTAAAAATATATTTATAAAGAAGGAAGAGATTTCAGGTCATGGTTTATTTCATCTTTCAGAAGTGTCAGGATATTTTGAGAGATATGAGAAAGAGCATGGTCTTCACGGAAAAGAACCGTGCATGGCATTGCCAGAAACGGTTTTAAGGGAAGAGGAACAGGCAAGCCCGGATGATGCAGGGCTGTTAATCCATCTACAATCGCGCAGCCATCACCCAGCCGCACCAGTTCTGCTGCCATATAGTGGGTTCGGACCCTGACTCCCGGAAGGGAAGAACAGCCAGCAGCTTCCCACGCCATATCCAGAAGACGTGCTGTGGGGTCTTGTTCGCTCAGACCGATATAGCGGGCAGGATCAATATCCCGCAATGCGACAGGGCCGTGTTTGGCATGGCGATCAATGAGCACCAGCGGCACATCGGCAATATGATAGGCGGTCAGCGCCTGTGTTTCATATGTTCCAAACACAATTCCCAGATCCAGATCATGATTGAGAATGCGTGAGACGATTTCAGAGCCGTGCAGCGCATCTATCGTCAATTCATTACCCGGATGGGAAGCGCGGTAACGCTGAATCACGCGAGGAACAATGCTTAGGCCCAGACTGGGGACGCAGCCGATTGTAATGGCGTGTCCATCCCGGGCGTTGCGCAGATTGTCCGTCAGTTTTCTGAGATCAGAAACTTTGTCAAAAACACTGTTCACATGAGGAAGAATAATATGTGCTTCCCGTGTGGGAACAAGGCGTCCTCCTGTTCGTTCGAACAATGCAAATCCGAGCGACTGCTCTGCATAACGGAGCACCTTGCTGGCAGCAGGTTGTGAAACATGCAGTGTCTCGGCAGCGCGTCTCAAGGATCCTGTGGCCATGATTGCATGGAACACTTCAATCTGACGTAAGCGCATAACCGATTTTTACCCTTTCTGTGATCGTGCTGCAGATTTCAACTTCATCTCCCATAACATCTATTCAGAGAAGAAGATATGCAGCTTACGGGCGTCAAAAAGGGGGAGAACGCTGTCATCATGCGATTATGATGCGAACGTATTTTTATCCAGAATATGGGGATAGATATGTCGTATATTCTTTAAAGCATCTATCGATAATCAGGATATCAGATGGCTTGATATTACGGTCGTCGAAGACTGCTCAGTTTTCGAATAATGTCATTTGTCAAAAACAGTTCATCGGATCACGGAAGATTATTTCCCTGATCCGATGATTGGTTGAACCAGATTGAATGTCTGTTCATGTCTCGAGCGATGGTTATCGCACGTGAAATTCTGGATCATGGTTTTTCATGAATCCAGAATTTCATTTTTGGATATTACGTTAATTTAGAAGGAAGCGTCGATGCGACCGAAATAGTAACCCCCGGTCATCGGGATCTGCTGGGAAGTCGTGTCATAGATATTGGCGCCGAGATAGTTTGTGACGTCAGGCACGCGGCGTGGGCGGATATTGAAGATATTGTTCGCGCCGACAGCAACATGCAGATGCTTGTTCACACGATAACCGATCTGAAGATCCGTCAGCCAGCGTGGTGTGCTGTTGAATTTGTAGAAGTCGGTTACGGAATACTGGAGCGCTGTGGGTGCCCAGTCATTATAGGACAGCATATTGGTCGTCTGACCATAACGTGTCTGGCGGATGTTCACATCCCAGGCGCCGATTGTGTAATAGGCGTTCAGAATGATCTTGCTGCGCGGAGAAGCGGTCGTGATGTAACCGATGTTCTGAGCGTTCAGCATCGGGGTTCCATCGGTCTTCGACGCGTTATGATGCAGCCTTGTCCGATTGAGATTGAGGTCCAGGGACAGGTTCAGGTTGCCATACTGATGCATCCGGAAGGTATAGTCGGCCTTGATATCAAGTCCCTGTGTCCGAGTGCTGGCGCCGTTCGCCAGGTAGTAGGCGCTGACGCTGCTGGGATTGTAGGCATTGCCGGGGAGGGCGAAACCCATGGCTTCGATCGCGTCGATGGCTGTCTGGCCATTGACCGTGCCGCCCTGAACAATGCGGTCACGGATATTGATCTGATAAACGTCAGCTTCGACATGGAAGCCTTTGACGGGCTCAACGACGATACCTGCGGACTCACTGGTGGAGCGTTCCGGCTTGAGGCCAGGAGAGCCGAGAGCCTTGGCGGCTGTGGAGTTGGCGGCCAGAAGTCCGGATGCACCTGTTGGTGAGACGTTCATGGCGCTGAAATGTTCTTCAGCCAGCGTCGGAGCACGGAAACCCGTGCTGATCGTTCCGCGGATCGCAATTTGCTTGGTGATGTCGTAACGGGTCGAAATCTTGCCGTTCTCGGTGTTGCCGACGTCGGTGTAATGTTCAAACCGTCCGGCCAGATCGACTTCCCAGTTCTTGGTGAGGTGGAAATCGCCGTCGATATAACCCGCCCAGACGTTACGATACCATTTGCCGGCGTTCTGCGGAGCCAGTCCAGCAAATCCCTGCGTGCCGCCCAGAGCATAGGAGGTCGGGTTACCGGCCCAGATCTGATAGGATTCCATGCGGTGCTCGGCACCGAGTGCAAGCGTCATGGGAACGAGATGTGCGATATTGAATTGGCGGCGAAGGTCGAGATTGTTCGTCCACTGGGACATCTCGTAACTCTCGGCATTTGCCTGAGTCGGGCTCCATCCACATCCGGCCACCGAGTAATAGGAACTCGACGGATTTGTTGAACAGGTGGACTGCAACATTCCCGTATTGATGGTGTTCTTGTTGCCGACCTTGTCGTAATCAGCGCCATAGGTCGAGGAAAGATCCCAGTCGAACCCGAAGAGATGATCGCCTTTTACACCGACAGAAGCTGAGTAATCATTTTCTTCAATAGTTTCGAGCGGCGAGAAACCTGTCGGCCAATAGCTTTCTGCGACGCCATTGCCGACATTTGGAACGCGATAGTTTTCATAGGCTTCAGAGTGACGATGAGCATAAGTGATGCTGCCGTAAAACTCGGCATGATCACTCACTGGCTTATCCCAGTCGAGGCCGAAATTTTCACGGGTTTCTTCTGGCATGCTCGTGATTTTATTGAGCGTGGAAGGAAGTTTCTGAGCCGTATAGCTGGCGGCATCTGCCCACGCAGGCTGGCTTCCGATCAGTCGGTGATCGTGAGCGCCTTTGGCGACGAAGTGATCGGTGTGATAAACCTGTCCGAAGACGTGGAGATAGCCATCTTTTCCAAGCTTCATTCCACCGTCAGCATTGACCTGATACTGCCAGCCATCGCCGTTATAGGCATTGGCGCCAGTCTGGCCGCTCATGTGGATGCCATGATCCGTCTTTTTCGTGATGATGTTGATCACGCCAGCGATGGCGTCTGAGCCATACATCGCCGCAGCACCGTCTTCCAGAACTTCAACATGATCGATCATGTTGGATGGAAGCATACTCAGATCCACGCCGGTCGCACCAAAGTTGGGACCGCTGTCAGCCGAGAAATTCGCCGTTGTGTGACGACGCTTGCCGTCCATAAGCACCAGAACCTGATTGGAGCTCATCCCGCGCATATGGAAGGAGGAAACCAGCGCAGCAGTATCCGATCCCATTGTCTCGACGGTAATGGTCGCATTGGTCTTGGCCAGTGCCTCGGCAAGATCGAGTTCAGCGGACCGTTGCAGCGTTGCTGCCGAAATGACGGTTACGGGGCTGATGCTCTGGCGTGCCTTACGGTTTTCACTGTGTGTGCCTGTTACGATAACAGCTTCATTTGACGTTGAATCGTAATGTTTTTTTTCCGCGGCATTGATCGTTTTCGCCTTGTCCGAGACAGGAGCCGACTGGACTGGTGTGGCGCTTTTCGCAGCGGAAGTCTTGTGCTTCACGGCCTTGCCAGCTGCAACAGTCTGGGCGGATGATGTCTGAGCAGATACCATGACAGGCATTGCAAGGATGGTAGCGGCGAGAAGTCTGCGACGGATTGACATTGGCGTCGGTAAGCTCCGATTGGGAAAAAATTCCAGATCAATAATTTTGATCCCTAAGGGGCGGAATATTGTTTCGCAACCGATAAAAAAAGGACTGGAACATTCTGGATTGGGAATGTTGCATTTTAGATACAGAAATATGATCGAACCGCGATGCGCACTTGTGACAGTGAGCGGTTCGTTGGTCCCGTATCATTCATGAATGCAATGTATGCGGGACAGAAAACACAATATTTTCAATGAGATATTATGTTTTGTGCAGATGTTTCTCCATTTTGAAGGAGAAGTGCTGATCCAACGTGAGTGCGGCAGAAAGCCCTGAAACACGTTGCATATATGATACTGCCCGAGGCAGCCATCATGCAGCGAAGGCAGTCTGGGACTGCCTTCGGAAAGCTTCGGTTGTGTGTCGTCCGTTCAGGTTGGCGTGATGTTCAGTCCGACCATATCCAACGCTTCTTTCTGGCGCGTTGCCAGAGCGTTTTCATCAAAATCCGCAATCAGTTCCTGGAACATCTGATACCAGTTCAGTTTTGCGCCAAGACGGAGGAAGACAGAGCCCAAGCCGATGGCAGATCGATCCACGAGCACAAAGGGACGTGGCGGTTTGACACCACCGGTGCGTTGCAGGCCGGTATGAACACGATTCATGATATCGCGTCCGAAAATTCCGGATGTGTCTTCCTGAATGGGGCGAACACGATCCTGCATCAGGGGTTCATAAAGAAACGCGGCC
>JAAYUA010000082.1 GCA_012517935.1 Acetobacter sp.
CTGGTGGTCATCTCAGGCTTCATTATGTTCCGGGTTTCTTGCGATTGATCAGGTCTTGCTGCCGGATTCCGTGCCGGGGGTCAGAAATGTGCGGCAGCTCACGTTTGCTGCATCATTCCAGTCCGCTGATGGCAAAGGAAAATCTCCAGCCCTGATTGTGCATCAGTTGATGGGACATCTGGGGCCGATGTCCGTGACTGCTGGTGGCAGGTTGATCTGGGATGAAGCTGATGGTGGCAACGGTGATTTTGATGTGATTTTGCGAGGCGTGTCCTCTTTGCCCGGATCGCTGGCTGACGCGGACTGGATATCGGCGGAGGAGGCACGTGTACTGGAGAAATTTATCCAGAAAAAAGAGGCCGGTCAGAAACGGGAAGTGATTTTGACACTTCCCGTCAAGGACAGGGGTGGGGTGTGGCGTGTTGGGACGCTGGAATTATCCCAATTCATCTCAGCCCTGAAAATGTGGTCGGCGGCTTCTCGGAATCAGGTCGGGAAGCTGTTGGAATCACAACCCATTGAAAAGAGCGGTGGAAAGATAACGTTCGGCGAATGAAGGCGCGATGACGACGATTGTTTTACCGGCGTTTTCGGCTTTTTTGGCAACATTCATCGCTGCGTGAAGGGCTGCTCCGGATGAAATGCCGACGGGGATACCTTCCATGCGTGCGCAACGGCGTGCGGTGGCGATCGCTTCGCGTTCCGAAACAGGAATGACGTCGTCCAGTGCGGGAAGATCAAGGGTGGCGGGGCAGAATCCAGGGCCAATGCCCTGAATGCCGTGCGGTCCGGGTTCATCTCCATTCAGAACTGCGCTTTCCGTTGGTTCGACACCAAAGACCCGTATTTCCGGTTTGAGTTTTTTCAATGCATGCGCAATGCCGGAAACCGTTCCGCCTGTGCCTGTGCCAGCAACGACGATATCGACATCTCCGGCTGTGTCTTCCCAGATTTCACGCGCGGTCGTGCGTTCATGGATTTCCGGATTGGCAGGATTGTCAAATTGTCCGGGCATCCATGCATGAGGTGTCTGCTCCAGAATTTCCTGCGCGCGGGCAATGGCCCCGGCCATTCCCATCCGGGCTGGTGTGAGTTCAACCTGCGCATCCATCAGGCGCAGCATCCGGCGACGCTCGATGGAAGCGCCTTCGGGCATGGTAACAATCAGGCGATATCCCCGAGCGGCCGCGACGAAAGCCAGAGCGATGCCGGTGTTGCCGGATGTGGGCTCAACCAGAACGCTTTTGCCTGGAGTGATAAGACCGCGTTCTTCAGCATCGAGAATCATGGCTGCACCGATGCGATCCTTGACCGAAGCCAGAGGATTGAAGAATTCGAGCTTCAGGAGAATGCGCGCAGGAATATTATCATGACTGGTCAGGCGCGGGAGCGCGACCAGTGGTGTGCCTCCGACGGCATGGACAATGGATTCAAACACTCTTCCGCGAGGATTGGCAAAAGTGAAGGGGGCAGCGTTGGTTGAGGTCGGTGTCTTTGTCATGGCCTGTCCGGAAGAAAATCTGTCGGTGGTTGAAAGAATTATGGTGGCGGAATAAATACCACGATCGTTTGCAGTGAAATGACGAATATATTATCCTTATTCCCCTGTATGCAGTACGAAAGCAATCGTCAGATGATCCGTGACGATGCTGTGCTTGTTGTGGAAATTATGGAAAGGAGCGGGACGGATGCTTTTTCGCCGTGACCGTGTTCTGGTTGCTGTGTCAATCATGGCGGATGTCGCTTTTTATGCGGGGCGTTCGGGGACAGTCAGCGCTGCTGATATTGCTCAGCGTGCCGGAATGGCGCGAAGGGGTATCGAGCCGCTGCTCCAGGCGCTTGCACGCTCTTCACTTCTGGAGAGTGTGCGCGGCCCCAGAGGTGGGTATCGTCTGGGCCGTCTTCGGCGGGATATCTCGCTTAGTGACATTGTCGAAGTTGCTGCAGCCACCGACACTCCTTCTGAAGATGGGGTGGATAGCCCCCTGTTCAGCAAGGTTATTGATGTGGTTTGGGAGGCTGAGGATTCAAGAGCCAGAGAGCGGCTTCGGGAGATAAGCCTCGATGATCTGGTTCGGAAGGCTGAGGAACGCGGGCTTCGCCGTCCTCTGGCTGAACCGATCACTTTCTCGATCTGATTTTTTTACCTGCCAGAAAAACGAATTTCATCTGGCAGGCCAAGCATTGCAGTTAATGCTGCTTGGATTTCTTCGTGGTCGTGGTTTTGTGGGTTGTCTTGCTTTTTGCGACAGGCGCTTTTGCAACGGGTGCTGGAGCGACAACAGCGGGAGCAGCAACTACGGGAACTGTGCCAGCCGTATCGACCGTTGCCGTGACCTGCATGGTCTGGCGGGGAAGATCGCCACCGGGAATCAGGATCGCGGTGAATTTATCTGTGCCTGCATATCCCATTGTCGGGGTGTAAGCGATGACCGTCCTGCTACCGAGGTTGTAGAAGAACGCCTTACCATGCTCCGGGCTGGGGGAAACTCCGAAGGATGCGTATGGGCCACCACCTGGTTTGGAAACGCTGATCTGGCAGAGGCCCCCATCACTGCGGACAGCCATGCTGGCGGTAAGTTGATCGCCGGTCTTTTCAGGCCCGGATACCTTGCAGACGGCGGATTTTTTCATGTACCCGAAGGGATCAGCTTCGCCGGGGAGTTGAATGGGCTGGCTGCATCCTGCCAGAAATCCGGCGGCGACTGCCGGGAAAACTAGAAATCGCATGCGCACTTTATTTGGCTCCGCGTTGCGTCGATGTCAGGTACTACGATTCGTCAGAAGGAACGCTGTCTCTTCGATAATTCCTGAAAGGTCATGGCTTTTAGAACATAGGATCTTGGCTGGAAAGGGGTGGATGGTATGCCGCCATATCATTGTGGATTGCAGGCTCTGGGAATTTTTATGCGCGTCCTGTAAAGCCTGAACCTGATTCTGGCAGGGTTTTATGTTTTTGCCATAATTCTAGTCCAAACCGCCGCTGTCTGTTGCTGGAGTGTTCATCTCATGCGTTTTCCTGGTCTTCGGGTCGCTGTTGCTGTTCTTGCCGGGTATGCTCTCCTGAATGCACCTGCTGCATCTGCCGCAGGGTGCGGGCAATCCGTGGCTCATGAAGCCTTTGATCTTCAGGGCTTGAAGAGCGAATTGATGGTCACCGCACTGTCATGTCGCGCACAGGATAATTACAATTCCTTCGTTGCAAAATTCCGCGGACAGTTGTTGCAGGGCGAAAAAGCTCTCGATTCCTATTTCCGTGCAACCTACGGCAGCGCAGCGCGGCGGCAGTATGATGATTACATCACGCAGCTTGCGAACATACAGTCAGAGCGTGGACTTCAGTCCGGCACGATCTTCTGTGATCAGCGTATGGCGATGTTCGACGAAGTGAAGGAACTGAAGGACATGCACGACCTGGCCAACTATGCCGAGGCCAAGGATATTCTGCAGCCAGCCTCCTTTGAATCGTGCTCGGCACCGAAGGCGGTCGATCACTCACGCACGACGCGCCGGAAGCGCGCACGTTCAAGCAAAGCCTGAGCGGCGTTAACAGAGTTTGCTCTTGACGTGAAAGCGTGGCCACGGGATTTTTACCGTCATGAGCGATCTTTTTTCAGATAACGGGCAGAATTCTCCGAAATCCCCCAAAGGGAGAAGCCGCCCTTCCTCCGTGGCTGCGGAGAAAGGTGCGGCAGGGGCACAGGCAGCGGCAAGCTACGATGCTGCTTCCATCGAGGTTCTTGAAGGACTGGAGCCGGTTCGCAGGCGTCCCGGTATGTATATCGGCGGCACGGATGAAACGGCCCTGCACCATCTGGTCGCTGAAATCCTTGATAATTCAATGGATGAGGCCGTTGCAGGCCATGCCAGCATTATCGAGGTTTCTCTGGAAACAGATAACTTCATCTCGATCCG
Source organism: Acetobacter sp. (assembly GCA_012517935.1). Classification (GTDB taxonomy): domain Bacteria; phylum Pseudomonadota; class Alphaproteobacteria; order Acetobacterales; family Acetobacteraceae; genus Acetobacter. The sequence continues at coordinate 3,916 of JAAYUA010000082.1, forward strand.
CGATAACGGGCGCGGCATCCCCGTTGATCCACATCCGCGTTTTCCAGATCGTTCCGCATTGGAGGTTATTCTAACCACACTGCATGCTGGCGGAAAATTTTCCGGGAAAGCTTACGAAACCAGCGGCGGTCTGCATGGCGTCGGATCTTCGGTCGTCAATGCTCTTTCCGCCCGTTTCGAAGTCGAGGTTGCCCGAGATCGCGGTGTCTGGCGTCAGGTTTATGAGCGCGGAATTGCTCTGGGACCGATCGAAAAGACGGGAGTTACTCAAAACCGTCGTGGCACAACGATCCGCTTTCAGCCCGATGTTGAAATTTTCGGCAATCTCCATTTCAGCGCAGCCCGTCTTTATCGTCTCTGTCGTGCCAAGGCGTTTCTCTTCCGGGGTGTGACGATTCGCTGGTCGTGCGATTCGTCGCTGATCCGCGCAGGGGATGTGACACCTTCCGAAGCCACGTTGCACTTTCCGGGCGGTCTTGCTGACAGTTTGCAGGATGAGCTGGGATCTGATGCCGCTCTTCTGGCGCCCATATGGGCTGATGATGCTGATCTTCCTGCCGCGCCTGATGGAACCAGAAACGGGCGTATCGAGTGGGCCGTCGCCTTTCAGGAAGAGGGGCAGGCGACTTTTGCTTCTTTCTGTAACACCATTCCGACCCCACAGGGTGGAACGCATGAAGCTGGATGTCGCGCGGCTCTTCTGAAGGGTTTCAAGGTCTGGGGGGAGCATAAATCCGAGAAACGTGCAGCCTCGTTAACGGCTGATGACGTCATGGGAACGGTGGCTGGAAAGCTGTCGCTTTTTTTGCGCGACCCACAGTTTCAGGGGCAGACCAAGGAGAAGCTGACCAGTCAGGAAGCGAGCCGTCTGGTCGAGAGCGCCCTGCGTGACCGTTTTGATCACTGGTTGGCAGGCAATCCTGCGCAGGCGGATCAGCTTCTGGCGCGGATGATCGAGCGTGCGGAAGAGCGTTTGCGTCGGAAAGGGCAGAAAGATACCCTGCGGAAAAGCGCAACCCGACGCCTTCGTCTGCCCGGCAAGCTGACGGACTGCACGCGTGAGAATGCGGCTGAAACCGAGATATTTCTGGTCGAGGGTGATTCGGCAGGTGGCTCCGCGAAGCAGGCGCGCAATCGCGAATTTCAGGCGGTGTTGCCGTTGCGCGGGAAAATTCTCAATGTTGCCAGCGCGAGTGCTGAAAAATTGCGGGCCAATCAGGAGCTGAAAGATCTGATTGAAGCGCTGGGCTGCGGCATTGGCGACCGGTTTGATTTGTCCAGATTGCGTTACGGTCGCGTTGTGATCATGACGGACGCGGATGTGGATGGCGCACATATTGCTTCGTTGCTGATGACTTTTTTCTATCGCGAACTGCCTGAATTGATCCGGCATGGTCATATCTATCTGGCTCAGCCACCGCTCTATCGCCTGACGCAGGGTGCAAAGACGGTTTATGCAATGGATGACGCGGATCGTGAGCGGAAAATTCGCAGTCAGTTCAAGGTGAATGCCAAGGTTGAGGTGTCCCGCTTCAAAGGTCTGGGTGAAATGCCGCCCGGAGATCTGAAGCAGACCACGATGGATCCGAAGCACCGCACACTTCTGCGGGTTATTGCGCCTGCTGAAGATCGGGCGCTGACACGTGAGCGCGTGGAAAGTCTGATGGGACGGAAGCCGGAGCTTCGTTTTGCGTTCATTCAGGAACATGCGCGTTCGGTGGATGTGCTCGACGTCTGAATGAAATCACGTGCAGATATGCAGGTGGCGGAAGACTTGAGGGAGAAAATCAGCTAAAGGCCCGGCCATTACGTCGGGCAGTTCCTGTGCGACGGTTCGTTTTCAATGTCGCTGAGGAGTTTGCCTCATGGTGCCGCGTTATACCCGTCCTGTTATGGCCGCCATCTGGTCCCCCGAAAATCGCTATCGGATCTGGTTCGAGATCGAGGCTCTGGCTTGTGAAGCCATGGCCGAGCTTGGTGAAATCCCGCGTGAATCGGCTGCGACCATTCGCGAGCGTGGAGATGCGGCGATGGCTGCATTTTCACAGGCGGATCTGGATCGTATTGACGCGATCGAAGCTGAGACCCGTCATGACGTCATCGCGTTTCTGACATGGCTGGCTGAAAAAATCGGACCGGATAGCCGTTTCGTGCATCTGGGCATGACGTCTTCAGACGTTCTCGATACGTGTCTTTCCGTGCAGATGACGCAGGCGACGGATCTTCTTCTCGGGGATATTGATGCCGTTCTTGCGTCCCTGAAGAAGCAGTCTCTTGCTCATAAATACACGCTGACGATTGGTCGCAGCCATGGCATTCATGCCGAGCCGACGTCATTTGGCCTGAAAATGGCTGGTCATTATGTCGAATTCGAGCGCAATCGTGAGCGTCTGCTGACGGCACGCAAGGAAATCGCGACCTGTGCGATTTCGGGTGCGGTCGGAACTTTTGCGCATCTTGATCCGAAAATCGAAGCCTATGTCGCCGAGAAACTGGGTCTTCAGGCTGAGCCGGTGTCGACGCAGGTTATTCCGCGCGACCGTCATGCTGCCTATTTCTGTGCGCTGGCTGTGATTGCCAGTGGTGTTGAGCGTCTGGCGACAGAAGTGCGTCATTTGCAGCGTTCGGAAGTTCGTGAAGCGGAAGAGTTCTTCCATCCGGGTCAGAAGGGTTCCTCCGCGATGCCGCACAAGCGGAATCCGGTGCTTTCCGAGAACCTGACGGGGCTTGCGCGTCTCGTGCGTTCAGCGGCAATTCCTGCGTTGGAGAATGTGGCTCTGTGGCATGAGCGTGACATCAGTCATTCGTCTGTTGAGCGTAATATTTGCCCGGATGCGACGATCGGTCTCGATTTTGCGTTGATGCGGCTGGCTGGCATGATGGACAAGCTGGTTGTCTATCCTGAGCAGATGATGGCCAATATCGAGAGTCTTGGTGGTGTTGTTCACTCGGGAGAGGTGCTTCTGGCTCTGGCCCGTGCGGGTCTTTCCCGTGAAGATGCATACAGAATTGTCCAGCGTAACGCGATGGAAACATGGACAAAGCTGGGACAGCCTGAGGGGCGGACATTCAGGGAAAACCTTCTGGCCGATCCGGAAATCTCCGGGCGGATTTCCACGGATGTCATTGAGGCCGCTTTGGACAGCCGTTTGCATCTGAAGCGTGTTGATGAACGTTTCGCGCTGATTTTTGGTGAGGGCTGATTCCGGAAATATGTGACCGGACAGTTTGCTCAGCTCCGGACATGTCTGTGTCCGGAGTGAAGAGGCAGTATCCCCGCATCTCGATCGGTGCTAGGAGGCAGCCATTATCCGGGGCCGGAAAGGTCCGTCACCGCGTGGTCATGCCACGCCAGCCAGCCAGGAATGATGATGGCACGTCGCCGCCAGCTCTATGAAGGAAAAGCGAAAATCCTGTTCGAGGGACCGGAACCCGGCACTCTTGTTCAGTATTTCAAGGATGATGCCACGGCCGGTAACGGCGCAAAGACGGGTGTCATTACAGGGAAAGGTGTCCTGAACAACCGCATCAGCGAATATCTGATGCTGCGTTTGCAGGAGATCGGGATCCCGACGCACTTTATCCGTCGTCTCAACATGCGTGAGCAGTTGATCCGTGAAGTCGAGATCATTCCGTTGGAAGTTGTCATCCGGAACGTGGCAGCGGGAAGCATTGCGAAACGTCTCGGCATTCCTGAAGGAACGCGTTTACCCCGTTCCATCGTGGAATATTATTACAAGAACGATGCCCTGAATGACCCCATGGTTGCGGAAGAGCACATCACGGCCTTTGGCTGGGCTGCGCCGCATGACATGGACGATATGGTCTCCATGGCCCTGCGCGTGAATGATTACCTGATGGGTCTTTTTTCAGGCGTTGGCATTTCTCTGGTTGATTTCAAGCTTGAGTTTGGTCGTCTGTGGGAAGGTGAGGAGATGCGTATCGTCCTTGCCGACGAGATTTCTCCGGACAATTGTCGTCTGTGGGACATCCGGACCAATGAGAAGCTTGATAAGGACCGTTTCCGTCGCGATCTGGGGCAGGTTGAAGAAGCTTATCAGGAAGTCGCCCGCCGTCTGGGCATTCTGCCCGAGGCTGGCAACGGTGACATGAAGGGGCCTGACATCATGCAGTGATTTTTTCCCTTCTGAGGGAAAGAATATGCATATGTTCAAGGCAAATTTTTCTAATGCTGGCTGGACCTGCTGCATGCAGGTGCTGGTTTTCTAGGTGCCGTTCTGAAGGGATGGCGCAGTGGGAGAAGTGGATATGAAGCTGCGGGTCACCGTATCGCTGAAGGACGGGGTTCTCGATCCTCAGGGTAAAGCCATTGGTCACGCACTGCACACGCTTGGATTTGTAGAAGCCGGGACGGTCCGTGTTTCCAAGGTGATCGAGATCGAGGTGAATTCGACCGATCGTGCGCAGGCTGAGCAGCGCGGGCGTGAGATGGCAGAAGCTCTGCTGGCCAATCTTGTGATTGAAGATTTCAGTGTGGAGGTGGTGTCGTGAAAATCATCACCCGTCTTTCTGTTCTTGTGGCAGTGGCGGGTCTGTCCGCTCTGGCCAGCACAGCTTCGGCACAAAGAATCTCCCCCATGACGGCGGGTAACTTTGGCCGCATCTGCACCAGCCGTGGCGGTGCGCAGATTTGCGATGCCTATATTACCGGCATGGCTGACGCGGGCGCTCTCTCCAAAATCAATGCAGCCAATAATGGTGATGCGTCTGCTCAGGCCGGTTTCTGCATTCCGCAGAGCACGACAGGAACAGATCTGCGTTCCAAGGTTGTGTCCTGGCTGAAGGCGCACAAGGATGAGCTTTCGAAGCCGGTTGGCGAGACTGTTTTCGTAGCGCTGCATGAGTCTTATCCCTGTGGAACAGGCAAATGAAGGCTGGAATTGTCGTATTCCCCGGAACGAACCGGGAGCGTGATATGGCGATTGCGCTGCGTTCCGTCACTGGAACCGCGCCCGTTATGTTGTGGCATGGTGAGACATCGCTTCCCGATCTCGATCTGATCGTCCTGCCAGGTGGCTTCAGCTATGGTGATTACCTGCGCTGTGGCGCGATGGCGGCGCACTCTCCGATCATGCGTGAGATACGCACGTTCGCAGCCAGAGGTGGTCATATTCTGGGTGTCTGTAACGGTTTCCAGATTCTGACGGAAACCGGTCTGCTGCCCGGTGCATTGTTGCGAAATGCCGGATTGCGTTTTCTGTCGCAGGATTGCTGGTTGCGTGTGGAAGAGGCGGGGACTCCGTTTACCCGCAACTGGAAGAAGGGCGATGTCTTCCGGACACCGTTGGCGCATGGTGATGGCAACTATGTTGCAGATGTCACCACGGTCGATCGTCTTGAAGGCGAAGGCCTGATTGCGTTCCGCTATTCCGACGCCAAAGGGGTTGTTGATGTTGCTGATCGGCTGAGCAATCCGAACGGCAGCATGAATGCAATCGCCGGTGTTTTAAGTGAAAATCGCCGCATTTGCGGCATGATGCCGCATCCCGAAGATCTCGTTGATCCGCTGATGGGTGGCGTTGATGGCAGACCTCTGTTTGAGGGATTGGTGGAGGCTCTGGTCCAGTGAGTGGTGCAGTGCGAGAGGTCAATGAAGAACTTGCGCGCGAGTTCGGCCTGACATCAGAAGAATATAATCGTGTCGTCAGCATTATGGGTCGCACGCCGAGCTTTACCGAGCTTGGTGTGTTTTCCGTCATGTGGTCCGAACATTGTTCTTATAAATCTTCACGCAAATGGCTTCGGACTCTGCCGACGACGGCCCCGTGGGTGATCCATGGGCCGGGTGAGAATGCCGGTGTTGTTGATATCGGTCAGGGACTGGCCGCGATCTTCAAGATGGAAAGCCATAACCACCCGTCATTCATTGAGCCCTATCAGGGTGCGGCAACGGGTGTCGGTGGTATCCTGCGCGATGTGTTCACGATGGGCGCCCGTCCGGTTGCCAATCTGAACGCCCTGCGATTTGGCGATCCGGCCACACCACGCACGCGTGAAATCGTTGACGGTGTTGTTCGTGGCATCGGCGGTTACGGTAACTGTGTTGGCGTTCCGACCGTGGGTGGTGAAGTCAATTTCCATCGCGCATATGACGGCAACCCGCTGGTCAATGCGATGACGGTGGGTGTTGCCCATCAGGACAAGATCTTCCTGTCGGCGGCCGCTGGCGTTGGCAACCCTGTTGTTTATGTTGGCTCCAAGACCGGTCGTGACGGCATTCACGGCGCGACAATGTCGTCAGCAGAGTTTGACGAGAATGCACTCGCCAAGCGTCCGACAGTGCAGGTTGGCGACCCGTTCGTTGAAAAGCTGCTGATTGAAGCCTGCCTCGAACTTATGGCGACGGATGCGATCGTTGCCATTCAGGATATGGGTGCAGCAGGTCTGACGTCCTCTTCGGTCGAAATGGCTGGCAAGGGCGGTGTTGGTATTGATCTTGATCTTGATGCCGTGCCGCAGCGCGAGCCAGGCATGACAGCTTATGAAATGATGCTGTCGGAGAGTCAGGAGCGTATGCTCATGGTTCTCAAGCCGGACCGGACCGATATTGCGCGTGCCATCTTTGAAAAATGGGAGCTGGATTTCGCGATCATCGGCACCCTGACGGACACCGGGCATATTGTTGTTCGCCATAAGGGTCAGGTTGAAGCGGATATCCCGCTTGACCCGCTTGCCGAGCAGGCCCCGATTTATGATCGGCCGCGTGGTGAACTGAAGGCGGTCGAGCCTCTTGGACCCATCCATGATCCGGTTGGGATTGAACAGGCACTGATCCGGTTGATTGGCTGCCCTGATCTGGCATCCCGTGCATGGATCTGGAACCAGTATGACAGCACGGTCGGTGGTCAGACGGTTCGCCGTCCCGGTGGTGCTGATGCTGCGATCGTCAAGATCGAGGATACGTCAATCGGTCTGGCTCTGACCACCGACTGCACGCCGCGTTACTGTCAGGCGACGCCGCGTTCTGGCGGAGCACAGGCGGTTGCTGAGGCATGGCGCAATATCACGGCAACAGGGGCGCGTCCTCTGGCTGTGACCGACAACCTCAACTTCGGTAACCCCGAAAAGCCTGAGATCATGGCGCAGTTTGTTGCTGCGATCGAAGGTATGGGCGAAGCCTGTCGGGCACTAGATTTCCCGGTCGTCAGCGGTAACGTGTCGCTTTACAACGAGACACGGGGACCTGACGGAGAGGCGATCTCGATCCTTCCGACACCGGCCATTGGTGGCCTGGGTGTGCTTGAGGATGTCAGTCGCAGTGTCGGTCTGGGTATGCCGGAAGGTGGATCTCTGGTTCTGATTGGAAAAACGGACGGGGCTCTTGGTCAGTCGATCTGGCTGCGCGAGATTCTTGGTCGTGAGACAGGCGATGCACCAGAGGTTGATCTTGCCGCGGAACGCCGCAATGGTGATTTCGTGCGTGAGCAGATCCTCAACGGCGCTATCGTCGCATGTCATGACGTTTCGGATGGTGGCATTCTGGTCGCTGTTTCTGAAATGGCGATGGCTGGCGGCACAGGCTGCGTTCTTGATGTTCCGGATTCAGGCATGCGTCCCGAAGCATTCTGGTTTGGTGAGGATCAGGCGCGTTATCTGGCGGCTGTTCAGGGTGATGGCGCTGATCTGGTTGCGGCAGCACAGGGTGCAGGGGTTCCTGCCCGTGTTCTGGGACAGATCGGGGGTGATAGCGTGACGCTGCCGAGCGGCGCGGCGATTTCAATTGCGCGTCTGAAAGTGGCGAATGCGGCTTTCTTCCCGGATCTGATGGATCGGTAACGCCTTTTTGTTTCAAAGCGGAGTAATCGGTCATGGCGATGCAGGCCTCGGAAATTGAAGCCTTTATCCGTTCGGCGATGCCGGATGCTGTTGTTACGATTGAAGATCTTGCGGGTGATGGTGATCATTATGCCTGCACGGTCGTCAGCGAAGCTTTTCGCGGTTTGTCCCGTGTGAAGCAGCATCAGCTTGTTTATAACGCATTGCAGGGCCACATGGGGGGCACCCTTCATGCGCTGGCTGTGAAAACGCGGACACCATGATGCTGGGGGCGGGTTTCGGCCCGTTTGCCTGATGTCCGGCTTGCCGGACCGAGTTTTAAGGATGAAGACATATGTCTGACGCTGCACAGAAGTTTATTCGTGACACGATTGAAGCCAATCCGGTTGTTCTGTTCATGAAGGGAACTGCGGATTTTCCGCAGTGTGGTTTTTCTGCCCGCGTTGTTCAGATCCTGAATCACTTCGGTGTTCCTTATAAGGACATCAATGTTCTGGCTGATCAGAGCATCCGTGAAGGCATCAAGACGTTCTCTGACTGGCCGACCATTCCGCAGCTTTATGTGGCTGGTGAGTTTGTTGGTGGCTGCGATATCGTGACGGAAATGGCGCGTGATGGGGAGCTGCAGACGCTGTTCTCTGAAAAAGGCGTTGGAACTGCGGCGGCCTGATTGTTTTTTTGTCTTGTCGCCTGAGATTTCTGCGGCTAGCGTGGTTTAGACCTCAATAGCCGTAGAGAGATGCCATGCTATCCGGTTTTGTGCGCAGAGCACTATTTGTTTTCGCTGTTGCGTCCAGTGCCGGATATGCTGTTTCAGCACATGCCCAGCGTGTCATATCTGATTCGGAAGCTCAGCGCCTGACGCTGGCGTCTTTGATTGAAGCCCCCCGACCAGTAGTCGTGAGGCATCATCAGGTGGCTGCCGTTCATGCCCATCATGCCACTGCACACACGACGGCAGTGGCCCATCATGCCGTGTATCATGCAGGAAAGCATGACACATCGCATAGCAAGCAGCATCTCGTGCATCTTGCTTCATCTTCGCATGTTCACAAGGTTGATCGCCACGCCAGGCATCACACCTGAGACAACGCGATAGCTGATTTTTTCATATGACCCTGAAACAATCGGGGATGTGAATCAGTCGGTTGCTGTTGTCGGTCAGGACAGCGTCAAACCTTAAATCACAGAAAGTCCATTCAGGCTTATTCGCGAGCATGATTTCCGCGGCCTGAATAATTTTTCGTTGTTGTGATGGACGTATTGCATAGGCCGCGTCCGTCAATTTGCGACGGTGCTTTACCTCGGCAAATACGATGAGATTTTGTTTCTGAAGGACGAGATCTATTTCACCGGCCTGATTACGTGCGCGGTGTTGCAGAATCATCCATCCTGTTTTTGTGAAATATTTTATTGCAGCTTGCTCGGCAGAGAGACCTTTCTGCCATGCTTTCAAACCCTCATTGTGTCGATTGATATTGGGTGCCATGGAAATTCCTGCAAAGGAACATTTCTACGAAAATCTCGTTAATTATTTATGTCACTACGAAATTATGCTCGTGGAGATCCATTAATCGAGGCTGTCAGCGTATGATGTTTTTTGATTGGTTTATGCTGGGCCTGCGCATTTCCTGTGCTGTTTCTGTTGTCATGCATGTTCTTCTGACCCGTCGCGAGCCTTCGACTGCGATCGGCTGGATTGGCATTACCGTTCTGATGCCGTTCACCGGATTTGTCCTTTATCTGATGTTTGGTGTGAATCGCGTGCGTCGACTGGCGCAAAGGCTGACCCGAAACATGAGTTGGGGCGGGGGTGTTCCAAAGACACGATGGCAATACACCGTGTCAGGGCCAATGATGCCGCTGGCGCACATGATGGGGCAGTTGACCGAGCGACATGTCGTCGATGGCAATAAAGTGGATATTCTGCATGATGGGGATCAGGCATATCCATTGATGCTGGAAACAATCGCATCTGCACGCACCAGTGTTTTTCTGTGTTCCTACATTTTTCGTGGGGACGGTATCGGCATGCAGTTTGTGGATGCGCTGGTGGCCGCGCATGCGAGAGGGGTTGAGGTCCGGGTCATCACGGACGGTATTGGGGGTGGATATTTCCTTGCCCCGGCCTGCAAAGCGCTCAGACGCCATGGTGTGCCAGTTGGGCGTTTCATGCATTCGCTGCTGCCCTGGCGCATGCCCTTCATCAATCTAAGAAATCATCGGAAAATTCTGATTGTTGATGGCAATATCGGTTTCATGGGCGGCATCAATATTGGTGATGAAAATCTGGTGAAAAAGCAGCCACCTTATCCGGTGTCTGACACGCATTTTCGTCTTGGTGGTCCGATCATACGGCAATTGACGGAAGCGTTTACGCGTGATTGGGCGTTTGTCACCGGGGAGAATCTGGCAGGACCGGAGTATTTCCCGGAAATTGACGCCGCCGGGAAAATACCGATGAGGATTGTGACGGCGGGGCCAGATTCAGATCTCGAGAAAATTGAGTTTGCGATGTTGCAGGCACTTGCTCTGTCGCGCTCATCGGTCAGCCTGATGACGCCTTATTTTCTTCCCGGGGCGCGCTTGCGTACGGAGCTTAGTCTGGCGGCAATCCGTGGGGTGAAGGTGGATATTGTCCTGCCTCTGGTCAGTAATCATCGATTGATAGATTTGGCCAGTCGGGAGGATATCAGTCTGTTGATACAGGCTGGATGCCGCGTCTGGTATGCGCCGCCGCCGTTCAACCATTCCAAATTGATGAGTGTCGATGGGTTGTGGGCGTTTGTGGGCAGTTCAAATCTTGATATCAGAAGCCTGCGATTGAATTTCGAGATCAATCTTGAAGTCTATGATCAGGATTTTGCGGTCGAGATTGACTCGGTGATCATGGCGCACGCCGGAAAACGGGTCACGCATTATGATCTGGACCGGCGTTCCTTGCCGGTCAGACTGAGGGACGCGGCCATTCGGCTCGGGTCCCCCTATCTGTAATGTTCAGGGAACGAGGACGGTTGCCGTTGCTGCGCAGGCGATGCCTTCCTCGCGTCCGGTGAAGCCAAGACGCTCGGACGTTGTGGCCTTGACCGAAATCCGGCTGATATCGACCTTCAGAAGCTCGGCAAGCCGCTCCCGCATGGCCTGGGCGTGTGGGCCGATTTTGGGACGTTCGCAGATCAGGGTCAGGTCTGCGTTTACGAGCATGCCGCCGCGTTGACGGATCAGTTCCCCTGCGTGGACAAGGAAGCGCGAACTATCGGCGTCTTTCCAGGTGTTGTCGCTGGGTGGAAAATGGCGTCCGATATCACCTTCGGCAAGAGCGCCATAAATGGCGTCACACAGCGTGTGAATGCCGACATCCGCATCAGAATGTCCCGCCAGACCGCGATCATGCGGGATGGTGATGCCGCAGATGATGAGAGGACGGTTCTCGGCAAAGGCATGAACGTCATAACCAAAGCCGGTCCGGGGCAGCAGGGTGGGACCGATCAGGCGTTCGAGGCGCATGAGATCCTCCTCATGTGTCAGTTTGATATTATCTTCGGAACCCGGTGTCAGCGCTACGCTGAAGCCGGCCTGTTCGAGCAGAAGGGCATCGTCTGTCGCCTGCCCTGAAGCGGCGGCACGGTGCAGGTCTCTCAGAAGCTGAAAGCGGAAACCCTGAGGTGTCTGGGCGCGCCATAGGCCTTCACGGGAAACGGTTTCGGTTATGACGCCATCAGCACCGCGCTTGAGAGTATCGACCACGCGCACGGCAGGGATTGCGCCGGGATGCTCTGCAAGGGCCTTGAGAACAGATTCGATGAGACTGCCGGGCACATATGGACGGGCCCCATCATGGATCAGGACCAGATCCGGCCTTTGATCTTCCGGCAGGGCATCGAGAGCTTCCAGCCCAGCGCGCACGCTGTCCTGACGCTCTGCACCACCGGGAATGGGTGGAAGGCAGGGCAGACCGGCAAGAGCCGCGTTCAGAAGATCGGGATCTCCCACAGGCTGAAGGAGGGAGATGTGAGGAAGCAGAGCTTCCGCGGCGTGACGGATGACCGGTTGTCCAGCAATGTGGATGAACTGTTTCGGGGTTTGAGACCCCGTTTCCCGGGCATACCGGCTGCCGGATCCGGCAGCGACAAGGATAGCGGCGACTTTCATGACGCAGAGATGATCTGCTGTGCGTTTCCCGTCAAGCATTGTGGTGGAGGTAAAGCTCCTCATCATGTTGGGGATGTTGATATTGCACTCCTAGAAGGAGGCGCAGCCACGTGTCATGAGAAGCCCGACAGATTGTTGTGAGAAGAGGGAACGATAGGCGGTGCGGATTTCCTGAAGCTTCTGGATGGCGTTTGGCGTGTCGCTGGTGACGATCCAGATCAGGCGCGAGGGTTCGGAAGTAATGGCGGCAGAGGAGCGGTCCTGCCACTGACCGTTCCCCTCCAGAATGGTGAGACCTTCGGGGAATTTTGGTGTTACTTCACGGTTGAGAAAAGCAGCCCATTCGACATCTGAAATTCTGCCGCCATTCGGACGCTTCAGGCCGAACATCAGCGTTGCCTGTAATGAAGCTGTCGCATGGACTGCGGAGCATCCCTCATTCAGTGGAGGGAAGTTGGTGCCTTTCTGACAGGATGTTGTGGCAAGAAGGGCAAGCAGCACGAGGTTGCGTGACAGATTGGCCATTTCAATGACCGTCTGTGGTGCAGGGATCCGGAACAAGCCCGTGGTCGAGGCCCGAGCGCAGAGTCCGACCAATCTCGCTCTCAGGTGAAATCAGGCCTTCCCGCAGAAAGAGATCAATCAGCACCAGATTGACGTTGAATTTGAAGTCGTCTGTTTCCCGAACGCATTCGAAGACCTCACGCAGTGGCATGAGAGTGAAGTGATCGACCTCGCCATCGGCGGGTAAGGGTTCAAAGCTTTCCGGGAGTTCGAGGTCGAAGCAGTGCAGGATATCGCGGCGCAGTCCTTCCGGTCGCGCCAGTATGTAGGAAATGCGGGCAACGTGGCGGGCCTGTGATGCCATTTCATCAGAAATACTGGCTTCTTCGGCGGCTTCTTTTTTGAGGGCTTCAAAGGGCGTCAGCCCGGCAGAGACACCGCCCGCGACAAGATGATCCAGCTTGCCGGGGTCAAGGCGTTTGGTTTTTGCGCGGTGTCCAACCCAGAGATGTAATCCTCCGGAACGTCGGACCAAACCATTCATATGGACGCCGCGTGCCCTGAACCCGAAGAGCGGGAGGGCTCCACGATCGATTCGTCCTTCGGCTGTTTCAGAATCCGGATCGGGAGAGACGTCGAACAGCTCATGATGGGAGCGATAGAACCCATCCTGGGCAAGCTGTTCGCCCAAAGATTCGAGGTGAGAGGGATCGTCCAGCGCGAGGGCGCCGTCTGCTGTTGTCAGTCCTCTGCGATGCAGCTCCGGAGCAATTTCCGGGGAGACCCACCCAGTTTGACGGCCGGCGAGAAAGAAAGGCGTGCGCCCGCCCGGCAGGGTGGCCTGATTGCACGCTTGCAGATGGCGCAGGAACGGGTCTGATGGCAGCACGGGTTGGTATCTCCCTGAAAAGAAAAGGATCGTCTTGCGATGCCCGGCGCTCGCACAGTGGACCAGTCCGCTGAATGGGGGAAGGGGGCCAGATGGAGGGATGGCTGGTTGTGATCTGTGGGGCTTGCAAAAGAAGTTGCCTGCTTTCACATCCTTGAACCATGAGCCCTCCTGCATCCGGTCGGAATGTTAAGCCGACACGCCCTATCGCCGTCACTCTGGCAGGTCTTCTGCCTTACCTCTGGCCGAAAAATGCTCCGTGGTTGCGGAGCAGGGTCATCCTGTCGCTGATTTTGGTCGTCATCGCCAAAGGCACAACGGTGGCGGTGCCGTTCTTTTACAGCCAGATTGTGGATCGACTTTCTCACCCTGAAACGGTGATGGTCCTGCCGGTTGCATTGATCGTCGGCTATGGCTTGGTGCGTTTGCTTTCATCCGGTTTCTCCGAATTCCGGGACGCCATTTTCGCGCCCGTCCGCTTTCGGGTCGCGCGGGAAGCTGCGATGCGCAGCTTCCGTCACATGCACAGGCTATCCCTGCGCTTCCATCTGGATCGTCGGACCGGAACGGTCACGCGTGCGATCGAGCGCGGGACGGAGGGGATCGAGACCCTGCTGCGCATGGGACTGGTGATTTTCCCGACCCTGCTTGAGGCGCTGATGGTCATTGCCGTGATCTGGCGACTGTTCGACTGGCGCTTTGCGCTGATCGTGCTGTCGGCGGTTCTGGCTTATGTCCTGTTTACCTTGAAATTCACCTCATGGCGGATCGGTATTCGTCGACGGATGAATGACAGCAATAGCGAGGCGACAGGGAAGGCTATGGACAGCCTTCTGAATTATGAAACCGTCAAATATTTCGGCAATGAAGAACACGAATCCAGGCGTTATGGTGCTGCGCAGGAGCGGTATGAGAAAGCGGCGATCAGCACGCAATATTCTCTTAGTCTTCTGAATTTCGGGCAGGCGGCGATTATCGCAACGGCCTTGACTGCCGTGATGCTGATGGCGGGTCATGATGTTGTCATGGGGCGAATTACCGTTGGGCGGTTCGTTCTGGTGAATACCTATCTGCTTCAGCTTTACATGCCGCTGAATTTTCTGGGTTCGGTTTATTCTTCGATCCGGACGTCTCTTGTTGATCTTGAACATATGTTCGGACTGCTGGATGAGGAACGGGAGGTGACTGACCCGGAGAAACCGAAATCACTGGCCGCGCGTCTGGAGGATGCTCCCCCGGCTTCCGTTGCCTTTCAGGATGTGCATTTCGGTTACGACCGATCACGGGAAATTCTGCACGGTGTCAGCTTTGATGTGCCGCCGGGGGGGATGGTTGCGATTGTTGGTCCGACGGGTGCGGGCAAATCGACGATCAGTCGGCTTCTGTTTCGTTTTTATGATGTGTGGTCTGGCCGGGTGATGGTCGACGGTATCGATATTCGCGATGTGAGGCAGGAAGATCTCAGGGCCGCGATTGGTGTCGTTCCGCAGGACACAGTCCTGTTCAACGAAAGCATAGGTTACAACATCGCCTATGGCCGTCTGGGAGCTTCTCAGGAGGATGTGGAACGTGCGGCGCGTCAGGCGCAGGTGCATGACTTCATTCAGTCCCTGCCGGATGGTTATGACACATTGGTGGGAGAACGCGGACTGAAGCTTTCTGGGGGTGAGAAGCAGAGGGTCGCGATTGCACGCACCATCCTGAAAGATCCGAGAATTCTGTTGCTGGACGAAGCGACCAGCGCTTTGGATACACATACGGAGCGTGAGATCCAGCAGGCTTTGAGGGCGGTTTCGGCTGAGCGGACGACAGTGGTGATTGCGCATCGCCTTTCGACTGTGGTTGATGCGAACCTGATTCTCGTTCTGGCGAATGGAATTGTGCAGGAGCGGGGCACTCACGCCGAACTGATCGCGCTTGATGGAATGTATGCGGCTATGTGGGCGGCACAGGATTCCAGCGTGGAAGATGATTCGGCGGAAGCCGGGTGATCGCCGGATCAGTAATATCGAGTATTTGACGGAATGTGGTCACGGCGTGTTCACATCCGGTCTCAAGACAGGGAAGAGGCTTGCAGCTAATGTCTGAACAGCAGAACGAAGCGACGATGAATGAGGTTTCTGAAGAACTGACGAAATGTGCGATGGTCGTTGAGCGTGCCATCGAGCACATGCTGAATGACGATCATTCACCTCTTGCCGTTGCATCGGCGCTTCTTGGCGGATCTCTGGGGCTTCTGGCGCGCAGCATGGACCGCGAGACGATCCTGCGCATCCTTGATAGCGCTGTTCAGAGTGTAAAATCAGGAGAGCTTCAGCAGGCCGAGGCCGAGCGGCAGAAGGCGCAGTCCTGAGTAATCTCAGGCGCAGGGCTTTGAATCTCTTGACGCATGCATCTAGCTAAGCCATAAGCCGCGCCTGATCCAGATAACGGTTGCCGGGCTTTCAGTCTCGGCCTGAATATTGACCCGAGGATAAAAACAATGTCACGTCGCTGCCATATTACCGGCAAGGGCGTTATGACCGGCAACAATGTCAGTCACGCCAATAACAAAAGCCGTCGCCGCTTCCTGCCGAACCTGCAGGATGTTTCCCTGCTGTCCGACATTCTCGGTGCACCTGTCTCCATGCGCGTCACGACTCGTGGCCTGCGCACGATCGAGCACAATGGTGGGCTGGATTCATTCCTGCTGACCACACCGAACCGCAACCTGCCGGACGAAGCGCAGGTCGTGAAGCGTCGCATTCTGCGCGCTCAGGCGAAAAAAGCTGCCGTAGCTGCTGCCTGATCTGTTTTCCGTTCTGCCCATCATGGATGCAGAGCGGGCCTGAAACGGGTAGGTTGTGGATGTTGATCTGCAACGACCCACACAGAAATGGTCCGGTTTCCGGTCGGGTTTCTTTCCCGAAGCGGGGCGAAGCAGCCGGAAATGGACCATGGGCGCGAAGGTTTTCCCTGTCGCGCCCAGTTTGTTTTCCGGAGAGTCCTCGTGTCTGAAAAGTCTGAGCTTTCAACGATCCGTAATATCGGGATCACCGCCCACATTGACGCGGGTAAGACCACCACGACCGAGCGTATCCTGTACTACACCGGTGTGTCCCATAAGATCGGTGAGGTGCACGAGGGCAATACGACCACCGATTACATGGCGCAGGAGCGTGAGCGCGGCATTACGATCACATCCGCCGCTGTGACATGCGACTGGGACAACCATCGCATCAACATCATCGACACCCCAGGCCATATCGACTTCAACATCGAAGTGAACCGCTCTCTGCGTGTTCTCGATGGTGCGATCTTCATTATTGAAGGTGTTGCCGGTGTGCAGCCGCAGTCAGAAACCAACTGGCGTCTGGCTGATCGTTATAACGTTCCCCGCATCATTTTCATCAACAAGCTTGACCGTACAGGTGCCGATTTCTATCGCGCATTCGACACGCTGAAGGAAAAGCTCGATATCATCGCGATTCCGCTGCAGCTTCCGATCGGAGCCGAGGAAAACTTCCTTGGTGTTGTCGATCTGGTCGAGATGCGCGCCATCGTATGGGAAGGCGGCGAGCTGGGTGCGAAGTTCCACTATGAGGAAATTCCTGCCGAGCTGAAGGAAAAGGCTGAAGAGGCACGTCAGAATCTTCTTGATACAGCCCTTGCTGTCGATAACGATGCAATGGAAGAGTATTTCGAGAAGGGTGAGGTTTCGATCGAAACCCTGAAGAAGTGCATCAAGAAGGGCACCATCAAGGGTGATTTCCGCCCGGTTCTTTGCGGAACAGCGTTCAAGAACAAGGGCGTTCAGCCGCTTCTCGATGCAGTTGTCGATTATCTTCCGGCTCCGGACGACGTCGAAGGCATCCGTTGCGCTCCGCCTGAAGATGCTGATGTTGAAGATGCAGAACTGCCGATCATCCCGGTTGATCCGCATGGAAAGTTTGCTGGTCTTGCGTTCAAGATCATCAACGACAAATACGGCACACTGACCTTCGTTCGTGTTTATCGTGGCGTTCTCCGCACAGGTGACACTGTCCTGAACACGACCAAGGGTCACAAAGAGCGTATCGGTCGTATCTATCAGATGCATGCCGACAAGCGCGTTGAGCTTCAGGAAGTTCATGCTGGTGATATCGCGGCTTTCGTTGGTCTGAAGAACACTCAGACGGGTGATACGCTGGCTGATGCTGCTGATCCGGTTGTTCTGGAGCGTATGAGCTTCCCGGTTCCGGTTATCGACATTTCTGTCGAGCCGAAGACGAAGGACGCCGTCGAGAAAATGACGCTGGCTCTTCAGAAACTTGCTTCTGAAGATCCCTCACTGCGTCTGAAGACCGATCAGGAAACAGGCCAGACCATTCTGTCCGGCATGGGTGAGCTTCACCTCGACATCATCATCGACCGTCTGCGTCGTGAGTATGGTGTGGAAGCGAATGTGGGCGCTCCTCAGGTTGCTTATCGCGAGACGATCTCGAAGACGCACACTGAGACCTACACCCACAAGAAGCAGTCTGGTGGTTCGGGTCAGTTCGCTGAAGTGAAGATCGAGTTCTCTCCGCTGGAGCGTAACGCAGACATTCACTTCGAGAACAAGGTTGTCGGCGGAACGGTTCCGAAGGAATATATTCCTGCGGTTGAAAAAGGTATCCGCGTTCAGTCGAGCACGGGTGTTCTGGCAGGCTTCCCGACTGTGGACTTCAAGTTCACACTTCTCGACGGCAAGTACCATGACGTTGACTCGTCGGCTCTGGCCTTCGAAATCGCTGCAAAGGCATGTTTCCGTGAAGGCATGAAGAATGCCGGACCGGTCATCCTTGAGCCGATCATGGACGTTGAAGTGACCACCCCGAACGATCACGTTGGTGACGTTGTCGGTGACCTTAACCGTCGTCGTGGCATGATCCAGAGCCAGGAGACCGCAGGTTCGACCGTTATGGTTCGCGCTCAGGTCCCTCTGAAGGAAATGTTCGGCTATATTTCGCAGCTGCGTTCCATGACGAAGGGTCGTGCATCCTTCACCATGCAGTTCCATCACTATGATCCAGTGCCGCGCAACGTTGCGGAAGAGATCATGGCGAAATCTGCCTGAGACTAAAGACCTGTTGCGGATCTTCGATGATCCGCGCAGCGTTAATGACAAACCCCGCCATCGTGCGGGGTTTGTTGTTTTGTGGCGATCAGCAGGAAGTATCGTTCATGAATGAACATTCCTCTGTCCAGCCACTTCTCAATGTTCAGTAAAAAATCTTCTGAAATCAGAAGCCGGGGACACCGATAGTCCTTACGATTCCGCCCCATGTGGCGGTTTTTTTCGTGAGGTGTCCTCTTTATATGCAGATTTCACGCCGTAAATTTCTTCACCATTCCGCTCTTGCTGCTACAGCCCTGACGGCTGGAGCCTGCACGATCACGACATCTGGTCAGGTCACAACCCTGACACTGAATGTTGCTACGATCGAAAAATATGCGAAGGCGGGTATCTCTGCGGTGACAACCGTAATCGGGATTGCCGCAGTTTCATCCGCGCTTGGTCCGGTAGTGATGAGTGGGATCGAGGCTGCTGGAGCGACATTGAATGCAGCGCTGGCAGCCTTCGTATCTGCTGCAGGCGATACCGTGACGATCAGCTATGACGATACATCCTGGAAAACGCAGGTCGACAGCCTTCTTGATGATCTGGACACGGTTGTTTCAAAACTTTCCACAGCTTTGACGCTGTTGAAAACACGGGCTGGCAGCTCCGTCGTGTCTACAGCCTCTATGGCAGTTAACGCTGTTCAGACCGTCCTGAACGCCTTTGAAGCGCTGCTTGGCACTGTGATGCTGAAGCGCGGAATTGCCGGGCCGACACAGACAGAGATCGACAATGCCCTTAAAGTTCTTGGCGTCGC
>JAAYUA010000083.1 GCA_012517935.1 Acetobacter sp.
ATGACGACTGGGTGCAACTCGCCTGGACCGGAGCACTGCTGGTAACCTTCGGCGTTCTTGCCATCAACATCGCAGTCCGGACCGGTTTCGGACGTAACAGGACATAACCCATGCCCATGAGTGCTGCCCTGGCTGGTCAGACTTCCGTCATCGACCGTCCCGCCGTCCTCTCCGTAAAA
The DNA here is from genome assembly GCA_012517935.1 of Acetobacter sp. GTDB lineage: Bacteria > Pseudomonadota > Alphaproteobacteria > Acetobacterales > Acetobacteraceae > Acetobacter. Next base: position 180 of record JAAYUA010000083.1, read on the forward strand.
AACGTCGATTTCTATTACGGTGAACACAAGGCTCTTCGAAATATTTCTCTCGATTTTCCTGAGCGCTGCGTCACGGGAATGATCGGCCCATCAGGATGTGGTAAATCGACACTTCTCCGCGTTCTGAACCGAATGTATGATCTCTATCCGGGACAGCGCGCAACGGGTGAAGTTCTGTTCGATGGACGCAACATCATTGGACCGGATATCGACCTCAATCGTCTCCGCGCCCGCGTCGGCATGGTGTTCCAGAAACCGACACCTTTCCCGATGTCGATTTATGACAACATCGCTTTCGGCGTAAAACTGCATGAAACGCTATCATCCTCTGAAATGGATGCCCGTGTTGAAGATGTCCTGCGTCGTGTCGCACTATGGCCCGAAGTCAAGGATCGGCTGAAAGCCTCCGCCACGGCTCTTTCTGGCGGACAGCAACAGCGCCTGTGCATCGCACGCACAATCGCGACAAAACCTGAAGTCGTTCTGCTTGATGAACCGACATCGGCACTGGACCCAGTCTCGACCGCACGCATTGAGGAACTGCTCGATGAACTCAAGAAAGAGTTCACGATCGCTATTGTGACACACAATATGCAGCAGGCCGCTCGATGCGCTGATCAGGTTGCGTTCTTCTATCTCGGCGAACTAGTCGAAGTGGACAGCACAGACAAAATCTTCACTGCACCGCGCGAAAGCCGTACCCAGGATTACATCACCGGTCGCTTCGGCTGACCCATAATATACTGCCGGAACAAATCACCGCACAAACAGGAGCGCGGCCATGAGCGACCCGACACAACATACTGTCAAAAGCTACGAACAGGAGCTTGAGCTTCTGAAAAGCATCATGGCCCGCATGGGCGGACTGGTCGAACGTCAGACCGCTCTGGCTATCAAGGCCATTGTCGAACGCAATGAAGAAGCAGCGATCGAAGCCCCGGAACTCGATCCTGAAGTCGATGAACTGGAGCGGGAAGCAGAAATGCTTGCCATCCGCATCCTTGCGCTCCGGTCACCAATGGCTGTCGATCTCCGCGAAATTGTTGCGGCCCTGAAAATCACCGGGGATCTGGAGCGCATTGGTGATTATGCTTCCTCCATCTCTCGCCGCTCCCTGAAGCTGGACTCCCTCGACGGCAACATGTCGATGACCGGCCTGAAAAATATGGGACGTCTGGTGCAGGATAATCTGCGTCGCGTCATTGACGCACTGACGCAGCGCAACCGTGACCTCGCCATCGAAGTCTGGCAGGCCGACACGGCTGTGGATGAACTTTATACCGCGATGTTCCGTGAACTGATGACCTATATGATGGAAGATCCACGCTACATCACCTCCTGTATCCATCTCCTTTTTGTCGCCAAGCACATCGAACGCATTGGTGACCACACCACCAACATTGCTGAACGTGTCTACTATGCTGTGACCGGACAGATGCTACCGTCAGAGCGCCCCAGAGGCGGCTTAAAAACGCATCCTTCCGAATAAGGGATTCCACTCCGGCATGTCTGACACCAACACCCCGGCAACCACCGAAGAAAAAAGCCGCATTCTTCTTGTCGAAGATGATGTGGCGCTACAGGCACTGACGAAATATAACCTTGAAAAAATGGGTTACACCGTCAGCGTTGCCAGTTCCGGGACTGAAGCCCTTGATCAGGCCATGTCGCGACGGCCTGATCTGATCATCCTCGACTGGATGTTACCCGGAGGCATGTCCGGCATCGACATCTGTCGGAAACTGAGATCCGCTGAAAATCTCACGGATGTGCCCGTGATCATGCTGACAGCCCGCGCAGAAGAAGAAGACACCATTCGCGGTCTGGAAAACGGTGCTGATGATTATCTGGTCAAGCCTGTCAGTTTCCCGACACTGGATGCACGTATCCGTGCCCTGCTCCGTCGCCTGACGGCAAGCTATGACCAGCTCAGATTCGAAGACATCCTGCTCGATACCACACGCCATAAAGTGGAGCGCGCCGGTCGCAGATTACAGCTTGGACCGACCGAATATCGCCTGCTTGAATTTTTCATGCGCGCTCCCGGTCGGGTGTTTTCCCGGGAACATATCCTGCGCTCCATCTGGGGTGAGAATATTCACGTCGAAATCCGCACCGTCGATGTTCACATCCGTAGACTCCGCCGAGAGCTCAACGCGCCCGGCGAATATGATCCGATCCGCACCGTACGATCTGCTGGCTATGCCCTCGAAATCGAAGGCACTTCAACGTAACAAGGACGAGTATCTTCCGGCATGAGCAATTTTCTTATCGAGTTCATTGCCGGAGGACTTGGTCTTCTGGGGGGAAGCGCTCTGACGCTCTGGTTCCATCGTCCTCGCGTCGATCCAGAGAAGAAAAAGCAAATCACTGACACCTCCAGTCCTGAAAATCTCAAATCCCGGATCGATATCACGGCATGGCTTGAGCTACTTCCTTGTCCAGCCCTGTTTGTCGATCATCACGGCCTCCTCCTCCATGCCAATACCGAAGCTGAACGCATCTTCGGTGAAGCGATCACCAGCCTCCCACGACAACCAACGGTCTTCAGCGCTCTGGCAGCGGCACGGAACTCAGCGGAAGCGATAACTGTCGATATTGTTCTCGATGTGCCGGTCACGCGCGCCATCAAGATCACACTGCGTCAAATTCCCGCGGAAATGAGCGACACGGAGCATCCATTATTCCTGATGATGCTGGAAGATCGTTCAAGCGATGAAAGCCTGAAGCGAACACGCACAGATTTTGTCGCTTATGCCAGCCACGAACTCCGCACACCACTGGCCGCCCTGTCCGGTTTCATCGAAACACTTCGGGGCCCCGCCGCCGATGACCCCGAAGCATCCCGGCAGTTTCTGGAAATCATGTCCGGACAGGCACAGAGAATGCAGAAGCTGATTGATCGGCTGCTGACACTCTCCAGAGTTGAGATGTTGGAGCATCGCAGACCACAGGGCAGAATAGAAAGCGAGGATATTGTCGGACAGGTGGAAGACGAGATCAGTCCCCTGCTGCAAGCGCGGGGAGCCACTCTTGAAGTGAGCGTCACTCCGTTACGTTGCCCCGGCGACCCTGACCAGATTGTTCAGGTTTTGCTCAATCTGATCGAAAATGCAGCCAAATATGCTTCCACTGACGAGCATCCCGCTCGTATCCGTCTTACCTGCACTGGCGGGATGAATGGCAGCAAGGAAGGCATCCTGTTCACGGTCAGTGACGACGGTCCAGGAATCGAAGCGCATCACCTGCCCCGCTTGACCGAGCGTTTCTACCGTGTCTCCGAAGGTTCCGACGGTGGAAGCGGTTTGGGACTGGCTATCGTTCGCCACATCGTCGATCGTCATGATGGTCGTCTGATGATCGAGAGCACGCCGGGACAAGGCACCACCTGCATGATATGGCTACCCTTCCGACCGGACAGACGGCTCTCTCGTGAACGCCCGTCTGTCCTCCTGTCATAAATATGTCATCAATCTGTCATGCACAGATCATTTCTTGGACGGGAAAAATTATTCTAGGAGATAGCTCGTCGAAACGTATCTACCGGATGTAAGCCCTGCAAACCTGCGGAGCCCCCCGGCTCAAGATCATGACATGTCTGGAGTTCTGACTGATGACGCGTTGCCGGAAACTGCTTGCCGCTCTTCTGATTACTACCGCCCCAATTTCCATGGCCGTGACCTCTGCCCATGCCGCTGATATCACTGGCGCAGGATCCAGCTTCGCTGCCCCGATCTATCAGGCATGGGGTGATCTGGCGAAAGGAACCACCGGCATCTCCCTGAACTATCAGAGCGTCGGCTCAAGCGCCGGACAGAATCTGGTAACGGCCCGCACTGTTGATTTCGGCGCTTCCGATGCTCCGATGTCATCCGAAAAACTGGAAGCTGCACATCTTTACCAGTTCCCGACAGTCATGGGCGGCATCGTCCCGGTTGTTAACATTCCCGGCATCCACAACGGCGAACTGAAGCTGACAGGTGCTGTTCTTGCTGACATCTATCTTGGTGAAATCTCTTCCTGGAACGACCCGAAGATCGTTGCCCTCAACCCGGGTCTGAATCTGCCAGACCTTCCTATCGCTCCGGTTCACCGCGCGGATGGCTCAGGCACAACCTTTGTCTTCACGTCCTATCTCGCCAAGGTATCACCAAGCTTCAAGGAAAACGTCGGCGCTGCAAGTTCCGTGCAGTGGCCGGGTGGAGCCGGCGCACGTGGCAATGATGGTGTTGGTGCTTCCGTCCATGCCACAGAAGGCGGCATCGGATATGTCGAGTATGCATATGCCCGCCACAATGCGATCCCAACCGTTCAGTTGCAGGACGCTGATGGTGCATTCGTCAAGCCAGACATCAACAGCTTCGCTGCTGCTGCCACGAACGCTGACTGGACGCATGCCTCTCACTTCGCTGTCGATCTTCTGAACGGCTCGGGCAAGAATGTCTGGCCGATTGTTTCCGCGACATTCGTTCTGGTCCCAACCGACCCGAAGGACACAGCACGCGCAGCAAACGTCAGAAAATTCTTCGAAACTTCTCTGAAGTCGGGTGACGCGACAGCTACCAAGCTTGACTACATCCCGCTGCCCGAAACAGTGAAGCAGAGCGTCTCAGCCCAGTATCCTGCTTTCAAATAAGGAAAAATTTTTCCTTATAGTCAGAAAAGCCGGTCGGAATTTTCATTCCGGCCGGCTTTTTTACATCATGCCACTCAACAGCGGCATGATCCGTTGTGTCATTCAGGCTGGCGCGCTTCCAGTTGCGCCACGGCATCCATCACGCGTGAAGAATATACCAGAGCTGCTCCTGCATTGAGCGCTATCGCCACTGACAATGCCTCAGAAATTTCTTCCTTGGTCGCGCCTGCTTTCAATGCAGCTTCCGCATGAACGGAAATGCACCCATCGCAACGCGTCGTCACTGCAACGGACAGGGCGATCAGCTCCCTTGTCTTCGCGTCCAGATGCCCGCTCTTCGCAGCAGCCTTATCAAGCGCGATAAAACCGGATACGGTATCCGGTGCAAGCTTGGCATAAGCGCCAATCGACTCTCCAAGGTGAACGCGACGCTCATTCCAGTCAGACCAATCTGCCATCAGAACTCTCCTCACAATCATTGAAACGACCCACCCTAATGTCACCAATGCGTGAAGCAGAAATCACGAGATGGTCATATCCCCTTACAACTCTTGCCGTGTTCCAATGCTCTGGTTATCGGCGATAGATATGAACGCCTTCTCAGCATCCGATCAGGCCGCCGCGGACAAGGGACCGCGCGCCCTTTACGACCTCCGGGTCCAGTCTGGTCGCCTTCGCGTCGACCCGGATCAGGAACGTGTCGCCAATCGGCTCGACCAGTTGTGGCGCGAACTGCGCACATGGTCTCCCCTCCCGACACCACGCGCCCCTCAGGGTATTCTCGCCTCTCTCCGGGCGCGTCTGCAGCCGCCAGCCCCGCCTCCGCCCCGCCCACGGGGCGTCTATATTGTCGGACGTGTCGGACGTGGGAAAACCATGTTGATGGACATGTTTTTTTCATGTCCGCTGCAACACCCCAAGCGCCGCATACATTTCCTGAAATTCATGCAGGAAATACATCTTCGCCTGCGGGATATGAAACGCAGTCACCCCGACATCTCAGATCCAATCCCTCCGCTGGCCGATGAATTGGCAGCAGAAGCGCTGTTGCTCTGTTTCGATGAATTCCAGATCAACGATATTGCAGACGCAATGCTGCTGGGACGTTTGTTTGAAGCACTTTTCATCAGGCAGGTCGTCATTGTCGCAACCTCCAATACAGTTCCGGGAGATCTGTTCCAGAATCGTCCAGGAGCTGATGCTTTCAAGCCCTTCATCGCCATCATCCACCGTGAACTCGATACGGAGGAACTGGACTCGGACAATGATTACCGGCGCGGACGTGAGCAGGATGACACAACCTGGCTGACCCCAGCTGATGAAACGGCCCATCAACGGCTGATAAAAATCATCCAGAATCATTCCGGCAACGCGCCGCAAACCACGACGACCCTGCATCTGTCAGCAGGACGCGACCTGATGATCGAGCATTGCTATGGATCCGTGGCGCGCTTTGAATTCACTTCTCTGTGTGAAAAGCCCCTCGGCCCACCAGATTACCTCGCAATCGCACAACGGTTTCCCGTCGTCGTGATCGAAGATATTCCCTCCCTCACCCCAGAAGACGCCAATGTCGCGCGTCGCTTCATCACTTTGATTGACGCCTTGTACGACAACGGAAATTTGCTGTTTGTTTCAGCCGATGAAACCCCTGACAGCCTGTTCCCTGAAGGTGAAGGGGCCGATGCTTTTGCACGTACAGCCTCACGCCTTGCCGAAATGGGAAGCGAGAGCTGGCTGATGCGACCACGGGAACAAGATGGCCGCCTCTCCAGAGCGTGAAAGCGTAATGGCTTGTCCCGCCAGCCGACCGGGTCTAGCAAATCTCTTATGCCTTGCACTGGCAACGATAAATCTGAAACGTGGAGGCGAACCTGTCTATGTTCGCAGTCAGAGAAAGATATCTTCAGGACGCATCAGCTCCGCTGCGGAGCCTGCCATTTCCATATGCGCAGCGCATCCGCGTCGGTCTGAAAACAGATTTTCACAACTCCGCAATACCATCAGGCCATATGTCCAACATCACTGCCAAGGTGACGGCTCGGGCAACCGAAAAGGAAGAGTGTAACTAAATGGCTGGCACAGATTTGCTCACAGCCGCCCTGAGTGGCAGCAACCTGGCCTATGTGGCCGATCTCTACGCTCGATGGGCGGAAAACGCCTCAAGCGTGGATCCCTCATTTGCGAATCTGTTCGGTTCGCTGGACGATGATTCCGCAGCCATCCTGAAAGATGCCGCCGGAGCATCATGGGCGCCACGGACTTCCATCATCACTGGTGAGGAAGCGGCTCCAGCCCCAAAAGGCGATATCGCAACAGGGAGCCTGGCCGCCACAGACAGCCTGGCCATTGCCCAGTTGATCCGGGCCTACCGCGAGTTTGGACATCTTGAGGCCACCCTTGACCCTCTCGGGCTGAAAATCCCTCAGGCAAGACCCGAACTCGACCCCGCGACCTATGGGTTTTCGGCGAAGGACCTTGGACGAACAGTCTTCGTCGGTTCACTTCTGTCTCCGCTCCTGAATGGACGTAGCACGGCAACCGTCAGTGAAATCGTCGCAGAACTCCGCCGCGTCTACTGTGGTGCAATCGGTGCTGAATATCTTTATGCCCGCAGCCCGGAGCAACGCGAATGGTTCCGCGCACGTCTGGAAGGCGATGAATGGCAGAAAAGTGTCACAACTGACGAACAGAAAGCCATTCTGAAGCATCTGACAGAAGCAGAAGGATTTGAGGCGTTTCTGCAGAAACGGTTTGTCGGCGCCAAACGTTTTGGCCTGGAAGGTGGCGAAGTCTCCATCCCTGCCCTGCATGCCGTCATCGATCAGGTTGCCCAACAGGGCGTGAAATCGGTTGCCATCGGTATGGCGCATCGTGGTCGCCTGAACACTCTGGTCAACATCGTGCGCAAACCCTACGTTGCGATGCTGAATGAGTTCACCGGTGGATCGTTCAAGCCCGACAATGTCGCAGGCTCCGGAGACGTCAAATACCATCTTGGCACTTCGACAGACGTCGAAATTTCCGGCCATTCGGTCCACATATCGCTCCAGCCCAACCCCTCCCATCTTGAAGCTGTCGATCCGGTCATCTGCGGTAAGGTGCGTGCGGCTCAGGATGACGATGGCGACACCGAAACGCGCCTCAGCCACATGGCCATCCAGATCCATGGTGATGCTGCCTTCGCAGGACAGGGCGTGGTTTATGAAACCCTCTCCATGTCACAACTGGAGGGCTACAGAACCGGTGGCTCCATCCATGTGATCGTAAACAATCAGGTTGGCTTCACAACCAATCCAAAAAACGGACATTCCGGCATTTACGGATCCGACATGGCCAAAGCCATCGAAGCTCCGGTGCTGCACATTAATGGCGATGTGCCTGAAGCTGTTGTCTATGCCGCACGTCTGGCTGCTGATTACCGGCAGACATTCGCATCCGATATCATTCTCGACATCGTCTGCTATCGCCGTAATGGCCATAATGAAACCGACGAGCCGGCTTTCACCCAGCCCGTCATGTACAAGACGATTGCAGACCATCCGACGCCGCACACTTTATATGCGCAGCATCTGGTGAAAGCTGGCGTTGTTACAGAAGAAGAAGTCACCACGCAGTGGGATGCTTTCCACAACACCATGGACGAAGCTTTTCAGGCTGCCAAAGGCTATAAGGTCAACAAGGCCGACTGGCTTGAAGGCCACTGGTCCGGGCTTCAGGCGCCTGCCGACAGCAATGTGGAAAACCTGAAAACCGGCATTGCTGCAGCAGATCTCCAGAAGATCGGCAAAGCCATTACGCAGGTTCCCGACAGCTTCAACATCAATTCGAAAATTGCCCGTCAGCTGAAAGCCAAGAACAGCGCCATCAGCAGCGGAGAAGGCATTGACTGGGCAACAGGCGAAGCCCTGGGCTTTGGCTCCCTTCTGCTGGAAGGCCACCGTGTCCGCCTTTCCGGTGAAGATGTTCAGCGCGGAACCTTCAGCCAGCGTCATGCGACCCTGACCGATCAGGTGACGCAGTCCGAATACACGATGTTGAATCACATCACGGACGATCAGGCAAAGATCGACATCTACAACTCCCATCTGTCAGAATTCGGCGTCCTTGGCTTCGAATATGGCTATTCGATGCATAACCCGAACACTCTGGTGCTTTGGGAGGCTCAGTTCGGAGATTTCGCAAACGGCGCTCAGGTCATCATCGATCAGTTTGTCGCATCCGGCGAAACCAAATGGCTGCGTATGTCCGGCCTCGTGATGCTGCTGCCTCACGGTTATGAAGGCCAGGGACCGGAACATTCATCCGCACGCCCTGAGCGTTATCTCCAGCTCTGTGCCGAAGATAACATGTTTGTCTGCAACATCACGACACCAGCCAACTATTTCCATGCCCTGCGTCGTCAGCTGAAACTTCCTTACCGCAAGCCGCTGATCCTGATGGAGCCGAAATCCCTGCTCCGTCACAAGCTCGCTGTTTCCGAGTTGAAAGATTTCGAGACTGGCACGGCATTCAAGCCGGTTATCGGCGAGATTGATGATCTGGACAGCAAGAAGGTCAAACGCGTCGTTATCTGTTCAGGCAAGGTTTATTACGACCTTCTGACAGAGCGACGCGAACAGAAACTCGACAATGTCGTCATTCTGCGACTGGAACAGTTCTATCCCTTCCCGGAAACCGAACTGGTTGCCGAGCTGAAGAAATATCCCGAGGCCGATATTGTCTGGTGTCAGGAAGAAACTGAAAATGGTGGCGGCTGGCATTTTGTTGATCGCCGGATCGAAAACGCCCTGAAAATTGCAGGCCACAAGGCAGGTCGCCCGTCCTATTCAGGTCGTGCTTCAGCTGCAAGTCCAGCAACTGGTCTCGCGAGAATTCACGCGGAAGAGCAGGCCGCACTGGTGAAATCAGCTCTCGGTATTGGCTGAGACCGGCATGCGGATATCCATCGGATATCCGCGTTTGACAGAGGATTGATTACCGGCCCCATCCGGGTCTGGTACACAATGAGTAAAGCGCCGAACAGTTCCCTGAATGGATGTCGGCGAAACGGGAAGTAGGAAACGAGATGTCAGTTGAGATCAAGGTGCCCACACTGGGTGAAAGTGTGACAACGGCAACTGTGGCCAAGTGGCTGAAAAAGGCCGGCGAGAGCGTTGTAGCGGATGAGCCGCTGGTAGAGCTGGAGACAGACAAGGTCAGCGTTGAGGTTCCTGCCCCGCAGTCCGGCGTTCTTTCCGCTGAACTGGTCAAAGAAGGCGATGAAGTCGAAGTCGGCGCGGTTCTCGCAACTCTCGAACCCGGTGCTGGTGGAAAAACTGTTCCTGCAGCAGCAGCGGCTCCCCAGAAAAAGGAAGCAGCTCCGGCTCCGGCTCCAACCCCGGCTCCTGCTCCGAAAGCACCTGCAGCGACCACAGAGATCGATGCCGCTGCTGCCCTGCCGGCCGCCCGCAAGATCATGGCTGAAAACAATGTTACGGCCGCTCAGGTCGGAACCGGAAGCGGCAAGGACGGCCGCATCACGAAAAGCGATGTTCAGGCTTTCCTGGCACAGCCTCCTGTTTCTTCCGTTCCGCCGGCTGCGAAAACATCTCGCACAGACGATCCACGCGAAGAACGCGTGAAGATGACCCGTCTGCGCCGCACCATTGCCCGTCGTCTGAAGGATGCTCAGAACACGGCGGCAATGCTGACAACCTTCAATGAAATCGACATGACAGCTGCAAAAGAGCTGCGCGTCGAATTCCAGGATGCGTTCGTCAAGAAATACGGCGTGAAGCTGGGCTTCATGTCCATTTTCTCCAAAGCTGTCATTGCCGCCCTGCAGGAATTCCCGGCAATCAACGCCGAAATCGACGGCGAAGATGTCATCTATCGCAACTTCATCAATCTCGGCATTGCTGTCGGTGGACCGAACGGTCTGGTCGTTCCGGTCATCCGTGATGCAGAAAACCTGACACACGCTGCAATCGAGAAAAAAATCAGCGCCTTTGGAAAAGCAGCACGCGAAGGCACGCTGAAGATCGATGATCTGAGCGGTGGCACATTCTCCATCACAAATGGCGGCATCTATGGCTCCATGCTGTCCACACCGATCCTGAATGCCCCTCAGTCAGGCATTCTGGGGATGCACAACATTGTGGATCGCGCCGTGGTCGTCGATGGCAAGATCGAAGTTCGTCCGATCATGTATGTCGCTCTTTCTTATGACCACCGTATCGTGGACGGCAAAGAGGCTGTCAGCTTCCTCGTCGCTGTGAAGAAATATGTTGAAGATCCGCGCAGCCTGCTGCTCGGCCTCTGATATCCATCCATGAAACGCGGCGCGACTTTCCCGGATCCGACCAGATTTGGGGAAGAGCGCCGCGAAATCATTTAACGCCCATGGCATCTGGTTTAGGGATTTTTACAATCCTCTGTTACTTTCACAGACCAGATCAAATCCGTAGGCAAAGCCATCCCTGAAAGGGATCGGCGCCAGATGAAAACGGGACAGGACATATGGCAATCGAAATCAAGGTTCCGACACTTGGTGAAAGCGTTACTTCCGCCACTATCGGAAAATGGCTGAAACAGCCGGGCGATACCGTCGCCATTGATGAGCCGGTCGTCGAACTGGAAACAGACAAGGTCAGCGTCGAGGTTCCCTCTCCTGCTGCTGGTGTTCTGGAAGCTCACACCGTCAATGAAGGTGATGAGGTCGAAGTCGGCGCAGTTCTCGCAACAATCGGTTCCGGAAATGGTGCCGCCGCCGCTCCAAAAGCCGCGAAGGCAGCCGAACCGAAAAAGACCGAGCCAGCCCCCGCTCCGGCTGCTGCTCCCGCATCCGAAACGGATTACGACATTGTTGTGATTGGTGCAGGTCCCGGTGGCTATATCTGCGCCATCCGTGCTGCCCAGCTTGGCTTCAAGGTTGCCTGCGTTGAAAAGCGCGCGACACTTGGCGGCACCTGCCTGAATGTCGGATGCATTCCGTCCAAGGCACTGCTGCATTCTTCAGAGAATTTTGAAGCTGCGTCTCATGATTTCGCCGCTCATGGTGTTATCATCGACAGCGTTAAACTTGATCTGGACAAGATGCAGAAGCGCAAGGCTGGCATCGTTGAATCCAACGTCAAGGGCATCGAGTTTCTGTTCAAGAAAAACGGCATCACCTGGCTGAAAGGCACAGGCAAAGTCGAAGGCACAGGTCGCATCACTGTTGATGGCAAACCCGTCACGGCGAAGCACATCGTCATCGCCAGCGGCAGCGACAGCGCCGGCCTGAAGGGCGTTGAGGTCGATGAAAAAACCATTGTCAGCTCGACCGGTGCGCTGGAACTCTCCTCCGTTCCAAAACGCCTGATTGTCATCGGCGGCGGTGTGATCGGACTGGAACTTGGCAGCGTCTGGCATCGTCTGGGTGCCGAAGTGACCGTGATCGAATATCTCGACCGTCTCGTTCCCGGCACCGACAATGAAGTCGAAGCCGCATTCCGCAAAATTCTTGTGAAACAGGGCATGAAGTTCAAGCTCGGGCACAAGGTGACCGGTGCGGAGAAAACCAAAAGCGGCGTAAAGCTTTCGGTCGAGCCCGCCAAAGGTGGTGATACCGAAACGCTGGAAGCCGACGTCGTCCTGCTTTCCATCGGTCGCACCGCAGCCAGCAAGAATATGGGACTGGAAGAATCTGGTGTGAAACTGGATAACCGTGGCCGCATTGAAGTGGATGATCATTTCGCTACAAACGTCCCCGGAATTTACGCTATCGGTGACGTGATCCGTGGCCCGATGCTGGCCCACAAGGCAGAAGAAGAGGGTGTGGTTCTGGCAGAAATGCTGGCAGGCCAGTCAGGTCATGTAAATTACGATGCCATTCCCGGCGTGGTTTACACCTGGCCTGAAGTTGCCACCGTTGGCTTCACGGAAGAACAGCTGAAAGAAAAGGGCGTTGCCTATAACGTTGGTAAGTTCCCCTTCATGGCCAATGGACGCGCCCGTGCTCTTGGCATGACCGATGGCTTCGCAAAGGTCATTGCCGACAAAGCCACAGACCGTGTTCTTGGCGTTCACATCATTGGCCCGAATGCTGGTGACCTGATTGCCGAATGCGTCATGGCGATTGAATTCGGAGCATCCTCCGAAGATATCGGTCGCGTCTGCCACGCTCATCCGACACTCAGTGAAGTCGTCAAGGAAGCTGCTCTGGCTACGAATGGTAGCGCACTTAACATGTGATCAGGCTTTTCAGTCCTGCTTCACAAAGAAGGCTTCCGGATATTCCGGAAGCCTTTCTTTTTAATCTCCCATTTCTAAATTTCTTAAAAATTGATGAAAATACTGCAATAATACAGATGAAAATAATTTTCACACTCTACCTTAATCGTTCCTTACTGATTCCAGCCTTGTCACCCAATGCAACAACAATATATAAAATTAAAAAATATTCTTATTATATTTGAAGATTTCATATATAATTATAGAAAAACGAAACCCAAATCCGAACGACGATGATGCCACTGGCGTTCATTTCCAGTTCTCACTGAAAATCAGATATCAATTCCGTCAAAACACTTACGTGCAACTCGGAAAAGTGTTTCTCTCAGCCAGCGATGCACAGGATCTGTATCACTCCGGGGATGCCAGGCCTGAAAAGCCTCGATACGGGGAAGAGAAAATGGAAAATCAAAGATAGCCAGACCCAGCTCATCAAATGAAACCTGTGTCAGAACCAAACCAGGCAGCACGAGAACAAGATCCGTGTCTTTCATGCTTTCAATCATTGCGTAATAATTCGGCACGACCATCGCGATACGACGCGTCAGATGATAACGGTCATTCAGAACTGTATCGATTGGGCCTCGTGCACGCCCCCGCCTCGAAATACTGATATATTCATAACGAACCATACTCTCAGGCGTGATAGGAGCCGATAGTATGGGATGTCCCTTGCGAACAAGACCGTGCATCCGGTCACGACATAATGTCTGCCGTCGGATTTCCGGCTTCATATTGTCCGTCGCGCCGATATAGAGATCTATACTATTGCCGCGCAATGGATCAGACGCCGGATCATCAATCTCCGGCGCAAAAATGACATGACATTTCGGACAATCTTCCCGCAATGCCTTCAGAAGAGGCAATCCTATCGCAGCAATAATCAGATCATTGGCACGAATGGTAAAAACCGGCTCAAGATTTTTCAGATCCGGCAATTCACGGATCTCGACCAGGGCATCTGCCTGACGGACCAAGGTCTGCACGCGATCAAGTATGCCAGATGCAAAAGAAGAGGCCGTCATCTGACGCCCTGACTGCACGAGAATTGGATCTGAAAATACGATCCTCAATTTGGCCAGATGCCGACTCATGGCAGGCTCACTGACCTTCATGCGTCGCGCAGCAGCAGAAACACTTTCTTCTTCAATGAGGACCTGAAGATAACGTAGCAGGTGCAGATCATAATTTTGCATCCATTCCAATATAGAATTCGAGCTGCGGAATGAACAGAAAAAACAGTTCCTGAAATCGGAATCATCGATTGCCCGAAATGTGGGTGGTCATCCAATGTGCCATGAAGATTATTGGGCACCATGACATCAACCTTATCAGCGCGGGTCGACGATGCACCTGTCGTGCATGCAGCGCCCCCTCCCCCTTCTTACATCCCGCCTTTCGGCCTGCGCACCATTATCGGGTGTCTTGGCATGCTGCTGGCCGTCCACGTCGCTGGTTTCAATGAGCATGTCACCGAAATCGGTATGTCCGATATCCGTGGCGCCATGCATATCGGGCACGATGAATCCACCTGGCTCGTCGCCATTTATGAAGCATTCAATATTGCTGCCATGGCTTTTACGCCCTGGTTTTACATGACATTTTCAATCTATCGCTTTTCAATCTTCATGACCGCAGCCATGGCACTTCTGGCCATCCCGGCTCCCTTCATGCCAGATGTTACGTCACTGTGCATTCTCAGGGCAGTACAGGGAATGACCGGAGGATGCCTTCCGCCGGTTCTCATGACTGTCATGTTGAAGTATCTGCCGCCGGAAATACGTGTTTTCGGAATCGGCGGATATGCCATGAGCGCAACCTTCGGGCCAAATCTTGGACTCCCACTGGAAGCGCTGTGGTTTGAACATGCCGGATGGCACTGGCTGTATTGGGAAATCATTCCCCTTGCCGCGCTTGCTGTTGCCATGATGGCTTATGGTCTGCCGAAAGATCCACAGCACTTTGAACGTTTCAAAAAATTCAACTGGCTGGGACTGCTCGTTGGCGTGCCTGCTATCTGCTCCCTGGTCATCGTGCTGTATCAGGGAGACAGACTCGACTGGTTTCGTTCTCCGATCATCACAAACCTTACATTCTGGGGTGGCGCTGCATTCATAGTTTTTGTCGTCAATGAAGCCTTTCATCCAAGCCCTTACTTTCGTGTCCAGTACTGGAAATCGCGCAATATTCAGGCTGCCCTCCTGTCTCTGGTCGGCATTCTGGCAATCTGCGCCATCATGGGCGGCATACCTGAAACCTATCTGACTGAAGTCCGTGGGTATCGTCCGATCCAGGCTGCACCAGTTTCCCTGACCGTAGCCCTACCGCAACTCATCATGCTGCCGCTGATCGCTTTGCTCTGTAATAGCCGCAAGGTTGATTGCCGCTACGTGCTGGCTGGCGGCATGCTGTGCCTAGCTGGGGCCGCGTATCTCGGCACATGGCTGACCGTGGACTGGGTTCGAGATAATTTCTATCCGATCCAGATCCTGCAAATCTTTGGTCAGCCCATGACGGTCATCCCAACCCTGATGCTGGCAACATTGGCCATGGGACCTGCTGATGGGCCGTTCATTTCAGGCATGGTGAATATGCTGAAGGGATTGGCGAATGCTGTCGCCTTCGCTCTTCTTGCCGCTCTGACCAGACGTCGGGAACATTATCATTCGACAATGCTGCTCGATCATCACGGCACCACACATAACGCCCTGCAAGGGCTGGGAAACCCAATCCAGAACCAACTTTCAGGCATATCACCCGATGGCGGTCATGTGGCCCGCAACACTCTGGAAGTGTTCCACACCTATATCCAGGAACAATCTCTGGTCCTGGCCCTGAATGACATTTTCTACATCCTGATCTGGGTCTGTCTCGGATACGCAGCCCTGAATCTCATCCTGCCGCGGCGTGTCTATCCACCACGTCCCCTTCCTACCGACGCCCCCGCGCACTAACTCCGGAAAATACTTTCATGATCTACAGAAAACCCCTTCTTTATGCCGGATGCGCCGCCGTCGTTCTTTCTTGCGCCGCATGGGCTGGCTCCCGCTATGTCAATGGTGATGGTGTGCAGCAATATACAAATGATGCTTACATTACTGCTGATTTCACAATCGTTGCACCAAAGGTCTCCGGTCGCATTGATCGCGTGACAGCCGAAGACAATGAATACGTGCATGCCGGCGAAGAACTCGCCCATATCGAAGATGACGATTACAAGGCGGCTCTTGATATCGCGAAAGGAAATGTCGCCACAGCACAGGGTGATGTCGCCAATCTGCAAGCTTCGCTGAGCCGGCAGAATGCAATCATTGCTGAATCACAAGCCACAGTTCTTTCAGATCAGGCTCAATTGCAGTTCACACAGGAAAACAGCCTGCGTTACAAAAATCTTTCAACAGGCGGCGCTGGCACCATCGAACAGAAGCAGGCCGCAGAAGCGCAGGAAAAAGAAGCACGAGCAAGCGTTGCGCGTGATACTGCTTCTGTCGCAGCCGCAGAAAAACAGGTCGATGTGTTGAAAGCCCAGCTTCAACGCGCGGAAGGCAATCTGCTGCACGCCCAAGGCGATGAAAAACAAGCACAACTGAACCTGTCTTATTGCACGATCCCCGCTCCTGTTGACGGCATTGTCGGAGAAAGAGGCGTCCGTGTTGGTGCCTATGTTCATCCCGGCACCGCAATTCTGGCCATTGTTCCAACACAAGCTGCCTATGTTCTCGCCAATTTTCAGGAAACACAGCTGACAAAAGTGCAGACAGGCCAGAAGGCAACCATCTGGATCGATGCATTTCCCAATCAGCCTTTGAAAGCCCATGTGGACTCCATTGCTCCGGCAACAGGCGTGGCGTTCGCTCCCATACAGCCAGATAACGCCACCGGTAATTTTACAAAAGTCGTTCAACGCGTTCCTGTGAAACTGACATTCGATCTGGGACAGGCTCTGGCTTCCAAAGTCCGCGTCGGCATGTCTGTCGAAGCCCGCATAGATACTTCCTCCCGCCCCGAAGGTCCTCATGCCGGAGATGCACGTTATGTCTGGAAGTAAACGCGTGAAAAGCCTGTCACTGAGTTGTCTTCTGTTTCTGACAACCGCCGGATGCTCCGTCGGCCCTGATTTTCATAAACCTGAAGTCAAAGCACCTGCACAATGGCATGATGCTTTACCAAAGGCGGAAAGCTACGTGACAACAGCTTCGGCTGATCCTGCCTGGTGGAAACTGTTCAACGATCCTGCCCTGACCAGACTCGAAGAAGAAGTTGCCACCTCCAACCTGGATCTGAAAGCTGCGTCCCTACGACTTTCAGAAAGTACAGCCGAACGTCGTATAGCAAGCGCGGCCCAATTCCCACGCATTGATGGGGCTGCGTCCTATGCTCGGGAACGTGCAAGTTCCAATGGTATACTGGGGCTTCTTGGCACACTCGAACAACGGGAAGCGGGAACAGTCGCCAATGGCGCACAAGGATTTGGGCCGGCGGCTGCCCCCGGATCTGTTGGCAATCCTTCCTTCAACCTGCCGCAATATGGCATGAGTGCGTCATGGGAAGTTGATCTGTGGGGACATGTCCGTAGACAGGTCGAAGCGGCAACTGCCGCCATGCATGGCATGGAAGAATTGCGCCGTGATGCCCTTGTGTCTCTGATGGCAGAGACCGCACAGGATTATATCGATCTTCGCACAACCCAGGCGCAAATCGACATTCTCAACAGCAATATCGATATCGCTCGCAAAAGCGTCAAACTGACTCAGCTTCGGTTTGAACAGGGCGCAGCGACAAAACTGGACGTTGCAGAATCCACCGGGCAGTTACATGATTTTGAATCCCGACTGTCACCATTGAAAAGTCAGGAAATTCACATGCTTAATGCATTGAGTTTTCTGATTGCAAAAGAACCCGGAGCGCTTGGTGCAGAGCTTGGGAAACATCAAGCCATTCCGCCTGTCCCACAAGAAGTCCCTGCTGGTCTGCCTTCAGAATTGGCGGAACGTCGTCCCGATATCCGTATGGCATCTGAACGTCTGCATGCGGCAACAGCCAATATCGGCGTCGCCATTGCAGACTTCTTTCCACGCATAACGCTTTCCGGCAGTCTCGATGTGCAAGCATTACAATTCAGTGGACTGGGATCCTGGGCATCACGCCAGTATGGTTTCGGCCCAACGGCAACCTTCCCGATCTTCGAAGGCGGTCGTCTGACGGGACAGCTTCATCTGCGCAAAGCCCAGCAACAGGAAGCCGCCACCATGTTCCAGAGAACCGTTCTGAAAGCATGGGAAGAAATTGACGATGCCATGACAGCCTTCACAGCGGCGCAGGATCAGCGCAACCGTCTGGAAGAAGCTGTTCATGAAAATGAAATTGCAGTTCAGATGGCCAAAAGACAATATGCTGAAGGCGCTTCCGACTTTCTGAATGTTCTTACGATTCAGAACACTCTGCTGTCGTCACAAAGCAATCTGGTCAATGCAAAGGCGCATGTATCAGTCGCTGTTACACATCTCTACCGGGCATTGGGAGGCGGATGGGAAAATATTTACCCCGTCCAGCCAAAACAGAAGGCAGCCTGAAGGACTCTGCAATGATCACAGTCAGAAAAGCTGAAACCCTTGGCACCACTGCATCTGATGGCATTACCATCAAATGCCATTTTTCCTTCTCTGATTATCATGATGCCAACTATATTCATGATGGGCAGTTACGGGTGGTGAATCAGATCGCTTTGGCACCGGGACAGCGTTATCATCTTCGACATGAAGAAAATGTCGATATTCTGACATGGGTCCAATCCGGAAAGATTTTTTCTGAAACAGATTTTTTTTCGGATGAAACCCTTAGTGAAGCAGACCTTCATATTCTCAGCACTGGAGAAGGCTGCAACAACATGACATGGACCGCCGGAACGACAGGCGCGTCCCTGATTCAGATATGGATGATCCCGGACTGCGAAAACGCCACCAGGGAACAGACTGTTCGTCTTTCGGAAGCATCTGACAGAGACGGAAGCTTTCACATTCTTGCGTCAGGATTCCCGGAAGATGACCCTGAAGATGATGTGTCAATCGACGATAACGCACCTGCAACTCTGAGACTACGGGCGAGACTGATGATCTCTGAGCTCCCCGCCGGAGAGTCCGCAGAATACATCACCTCTTCAGAACGAGAAATGTATCTTCTCGTCATTGCGGGTTCTGTTTCCATTGCCAACACCACGGTGATGGGTGGTGAGGCAGCCGCAATCCACAAGATGGAACGTCTTCTGGTCACGGCTCACGAAAAGACGCTTATGCTACTGGCAGATATTCCTTCAGACGTAAGCTGAATACGTTTCAGACTGAAAAATCGAGTCCGAAATCAAGCGCCCTGACGCTGTGTGTCAACCATCCTACGGAAATCATATCAACGCCGGTTGCCGCAATTTCAGGTGCGGTTTCTGGCGTGATGCCCCCCGAGGCTTCCGCAAGGATACGTCCGCCAATCATTCTGACGGCCTCCCGAAGAACCTCCGGCTTCATGTTATCCAGAAGCACCGCATCGACGCCCCCCACCTGCAGGACTTCTTCAAGCTGCAACAAAGTATCGACCTCGATCTCAACCTTGACCAGATGACCAACCGTCTCTCTCACATGGCCGATTGCTGCTCCAATCCCGCCAGCGATCACGATGTGATTGTCCTTGATCAGGACAGCATCATCCAGACCGAAACGATGATTGGAACCACCTCCAACCCGCACCGCATATTTCTGCAATGCACGTAAACCCGGCAGTGTTTTTCGTGTGCAGCATAACTTCGCGCGGGTTCCAGAAATCGTCTTCGCAATGGCAGACGTCGCCGAGGCAATACCACTCAGATGCGACAACAGATTCAGCCCCACACGCTCTCCGGTCAACACCCCACGTGCAGGCCCCTTGATCCGTGCAACCACCTGCCCCGGAGAAACCTCATCCCCATCCTGCGCCTCAAAAACAACATCAATGGCACGGTCCGTCAGGTGAAATGAGAGCCTGACCAGATCAAGCCCGGCAACAACACCATGTTCCCGACTGCGCAGAACAGCAGACGCCTGAGCCTCCGGCGATACGATGGAATCTGTCGTCAGGTCACCTGCCCGTCCAAGATCTTCCAGCAATCCAGCACGCACGACAGGCTCAAGAAGGAGGTCCGGTAAAGAGAATTTCATACAACACCTTCTGAAACTGAATGGAATGACACCGTATTCTTTCCCACATGTCCCAGACAATCAGACATCGTCATGAAGGTACGACGCGCTGTTGTTGCCTGTTGCGGGTAATCCATCCGTGCATGAGCCCCGCGACTTTCTTTCCGTTCCCGCGCGGCGCAAACCATCATGAGAGCAACCAGTGCGGCATCCGACTGCTCAGCCATCGGGCGCAATGCTTCTTCGGCTTTCCGAAGTGCAGGCTCATCACGCAGGATGCCCAGACACTCGCCCGTCAGATCACGAACAGCGGGAAGGACATCGCTATTTTCTGGAATCAATCGATTTTCACTCACATGACCGAACATCGCGGGAAAAATCGAAGCATCAATATCACGAGCAACGGCACGTCCCATGACGGCGGCTTCCAGCAAGGAATTACTGGCCAGACGGTTCGCACCATGCAGCCCTGTCGATGCCACTTCACCGCACGCCCACAACCCTTTCACAGTGCTGCGCCCACATGTGTCTGTGGCAACTCCACCCATGTGATAATGCACCGCCGGGCGCACCGGAATGAGCATGGTGGAAGGATTTATTCCGTTTCGACGGCAGATCACATCTATTCCGGGAAACCGTTCCGCAAAACGGAGGCCGGGCAGAGTCCGGGCATCCAGAAAAACCTGGTGCCCTTGGGAAAGATGCGCCTGTATGGCACGTGCGACTACATCTCTGGGGGCCAGTTCATCCGTGAAACGTTCACCCCGTTCATTGAGCAGAAACGCTCCCTCTCCTCTGACGGCTTCGCTGATCAGGGACATTCTGCCCTGCGCATTGCCAACGGCCAGCGCTGTGGGATGAAACTGCACAAACTCGGGGTCCGCAATCACCGCTCCGGCACGTGCAGCAAGAGCCAGTCCAGATCCCGTCGCCTGCGACACGTTTGTCGTATAGGGAAACAGACCTCCAATACCGCCAGTCGCAAGCACAATAGCTGGACTGCCAACCGACAGACGACGTCCGCCAATATCCGCCTCCCAGCCGCACACCTCTCCTTCATGCAGGATGATTTTGCGTAATTCCCCCTGCATGACGCGGATGCGTGGCGTCTGACGGATCTGTTCGGCAAGAGCTTTTACGACGGCAGCACCTGTGCTGTCCCCGCAGGCATGAACGACACGCCGTCGGGAGTGCGCAGCCTCCTGCCCGACGATCAGTTGACCTGCAGCATCCCTGTCGAAAACAACGCCATAACGCTCCAGAAGAGCTATGATTTCCGGTCCTTCAGGAATAATGCGCGCAACGACACTCTCATCACACAGACCATCTCCGGCCGCGAGTGTATCAGCAATATGCAGTTCACACGTGTCATCAGCAGCAACACAGGCGGAAATCCCGCCCTGCGCCAGCATGCTTGATGAAGCTTCTCCCGGTCTTGCCGGGCAAAGAAGAACGGATGGACGCTGCATCGACAGCGCTGCCATCATTCCGGCCAGACCCCCGCCAACAATCAGTGGGCGTCCGGCAAAATCATCCCCAAAATTCCGGGCCATCAGGCACCTCCCCACGCCACCACGTGATCAGAGACTGAAATCCCACAGAACATCTCCGGTTTCCGGAAATATCTGATTATACCGCAAGCATCCGTTCGATCGCCTGCCGTGCCCGTTCGGAAACAGCCGGATCAACCTTAACTTCAACGCTCATTGTTTCCAGAGCATGACGGATGCTGCGAAGGGTAATCTTCTTCATATGCGGGCAAAGATTACAAGGACGCACAAATTCGACATCAGGATGCGAAGCCGCCAGATTGTCGCTCATGGAGCATTCCGTCACCAGAAGGACCTTCTCCCCTCCCGCCTGACTTACATAATCCGACATATGAGCGGTTGAGCCTGAAAAATCCGCCTCTGCCACAACCTCAGGCGGACATTCCGGATGTGCAAGAACGACCAGCCCCGGATGCGCCGCACGCCAGTGACGGATTTCTTCAGGTGTGAAGCGCTCATGCACCTCGCAATGGCCCTGCCAGGTGATCATCTCGACGCCGGTTTCACGCGCAATGTTCTGCGCAAGAAACTCGTCCGGAATCATGATGACACGTGGAACACCCAGCTTTTCAATCAACCTCTTCGCATTGCCTGATGTGCAACAGATATCGCTCTCGGCTTTCACTTCGGCGGAGGTATTCACATAAGTCACAACAGGCACGCCGGGATATGCTTCCCGCATCTTGCGCACATCTGCCGCCGTAATGGAATCTGCAAGAGAGCATCCGGCGCCCATATCCGGGATAAGAACCTTCTTCGCTGGATTGAGGATTTTTGCCGTTTCCGCCATGAAGGCAACGCCTGCCATGACAATCACATCAGCTTCGACGTTCTGCGCTTCCCGCGCCAGAGCCAGAGAATCTCCGGTCACATCCGCAACACAATGGAAAATTTCCGGTGTCTGATAATTATGCGCGAGAATGACAGCATTTTTCTCACGCTTCAGACGAAGAATCGCCTCGATATCATCTGCAAACGTGCCCCATTCCATCGCAGGAATGACGGATTTGACACGTTCATAAAGTGCATCAACCGTACGCGTAGCCGGCCGTTCTACCAGTTGTGTTTCCACGAATGCCTCCTGCCTGAAACGACTTCGACCTTTTCTTTGGGGTCAGCCGCTCTCCTGCATCTCACAATGCTCAATATGAGCATAAAGGGTGAGAGCACAAGGGCAGTCCGCATTTTCCTGTTCACAACAAAGGCATATCTGGACTGTTGAAATGAAAAAATGTTATTTTTCAATATATTGAGAAGATCAACGTCCCCGAACCACAGGAAGCTTTGATCCCGCGATCTGCGCGTCAAGCATCAGACTGCGCCGAAAGCGGTAAAGACGCGCAGGGCGACCTCCAGCACTCCGACGCTCTCCGCCTGCTTCTTCGATCAGCGCCTGCTGCACGACCTGACGCCTGAAATTCTGCTTGTGAACCAGACACCCGGCGACATGTTCCACAGCATCCTGAAGTTCACCCAAAGTGAAAAGTTCAGGCATCATTTCATAAATCACTGGCCTGTAACGAATTTTCGCACGCAATCTTCCCATGGCCGTTGCCAAAATGCGACGATGATCATCCGCCATCCTCCGCCCTGCACCAGCCTCTTCCTGATCCGACACGCCACATTTTTTCTCGATTGCTTCGGCAACCAGACCGGCTTCATACAGAAATTCATAGCGTTGCAGGACCAGCTCATCCTGCCATTCATGATCCTCCGCCCCAAAGGTCAGAGCCAGTCGATGCAGCAAAAGAGACTGTCGTGCCGGAGGCTGTGTCCCGATCCACTCACGCAATGCATCCCTCAAATGGTCGGCATATCGCACAGCCGCTGGAGAACGACGCTCTTCCCACGGAAAATATTCATACCAGCGATGCCAGCCAACATCTTCTGCCCCAACGGACGCATAAGGCGTCAATGCAAGATAAGACACGGCAACGCCACGCATGCCGTCATCTGAAATCAGACGATCCGCAAACGTATAAAGCTGCTCGATATGCCCTGGCCTGACGCCTGTCTGACGTTCGACCCAATCCCTCATTCCACGCTGAAGAGAGCGATGCTGCGTCTGCAACGGTCCTGATGGCAGCATGCAGCCATCCTTCAATGTCAGCACCTCTGGCCCCTCAGGGCCAAGAGCCACCAGAACAGCAATCAGTTCCGCCCGGACAAGGCTGACATTTTCTTCAATCACCGACGCCATGCCTCCCGGGAAATACTGAACACAGGCACCAGACCAGCCACAACAGCGACAGCCACAAGTGCGAACACGACATTCAGATTCAGATATTGAGCAATCACCCCTGAGCAGAGCGCAGCACTCCCGGCGCCGACATCAAAAAAACCATCAAACAGCCCCAACGCCAATCCGCGCCGGTGCACAGGGACAGAATTCAGAACAGGTCGGGAAAGAAACGGATATCCCATTGAAAAACCAAAACCGGTCAAACCCGCCATTACCGCGGCCATGCCCGGACCGGATGACAGCCATATCCCGCAAAGACCAAACGCCTCCGTCAACAGACATAACGTCACCGGCCACGGGGAACTTACGCGATCAGAGAGACTGGAAAACAGTAATCGTGCCAAGACATGTCCCGCACCAAAAGCGGCAATTCCCGTCCCGGATCCACCCCATGGCAAGCTTCCCCAACCATTTGCCTTGTAATCCAGAACGAGAAACGATGTCAGAGCTGCAAAACCCATCGCATTGGCCAACAATCCAAGGCCAGGCTTGATAATCGCACGAATCACGATCCGGATTTCATCTCGTGATGCACCAACATGTTCTGCTGCAATTTTCGTATCTCTCAAGGGATAAGCAAGAAGGACACCCAGCATCGGAATCAGGACAGCAACACATGAAGCCGCCAGAAATCCGGCATGAAATCTCTGATAAATCCAGGCCCCAATTGCGGAACCAACCGCCATTCCGGCAAACATACCAAGACCGTTCCACGAAACAGCCAGCCCTTCTCGCGCCTTCCCTGCACGATCAATCGCCCATAAGGCACTGCCCGCAATCAGAAGTCCCTCTCCCACACCCAGAAGAACCCGTGACGCGAGAATCAGCGCGAGGCCGATAGCCGCCCCGATCACCGGGCCACACAGATCCGCACCGGCTGAAAGCAGACAGGCCACCCCGCTGAGCGCCATAATCGCCAGTCCAAACATGGTCGCTCGACGACCGCCATGGCGATCCGTCCAGACACCGGCCCAGGCCCTCGAAAGCAGTGTTGCCAAAGATTCCAGACCAATGACGCAGCCGACCATTGTCAGACCATAACCCTGCGTCAGATGCAGGCGGGCGGGCAGGACTGGGAGCACGACACCCAGAGAAGCCATTCCGGAAAAACATAAAAGAGAGACCGTAGCCAGAGCCAGCAACGAACCTTTATCGGGATCGGCTGAAGCCCGTTCGGTCACCTCTCCATCCCCTCCTGCACAACACTCTTTCACGCCACCACCCACTCTGCCGCCACTCGTCTGGCTGTCGCTCACTCTTGCATGGAAAGGAGTTAGCCTCTTCGCCCAACGAAGCGACGCTTTATCTTACCCACGAGCGTTGTGATATCGACAATTCCGGTCATATGCAGAAAGGCCAGATAAACACCACCACCCAGACTGACATCCACACCAAGCAGGATCAGACGCGAGAACATTCCCATCGCGCTGAAATCCGGCTGGAAATATAGGGCCGCACATAGAAACAGCGACATGACCATTGTTGCCAGACACATGATCCCGATACGCTGCCTCGTTATCCGATCCACACGCAAGGCATCACGATGCCCAAGAAAAGATGCTAGAAGCACTGCATTCATGCAGGCAGCGAGGCTCGCTGCCAGAGGCGGTCCCATATACTGCAATGGCCCCATCAGCAGAAAGCTCAGGACCAGATTCAGAACAAGTGTCCCGATCCCGATCCGAACCGGTGTCACTGTATCACCCCGGGCGAAAAAGACCGGAGAGAGAACCTTCACCAGCACAAAAGCAGGCAAACCCAGAGCATAAGCTCTTAATGCCTGCGCCGACAGAACTGCGTCATGCGATGTGAAAGCTCCATGAGCAAACAGCGTGAGCATCATCGGCGTGCCCAGAACCATCAGTCCGGCCGTGGCAGGAAGCGTTAGCATCAGCACATAATCAATGGCCTGATTCTGGGCCTTGTGGAGGGCATCAATATCACCTTCCGCCAGCAGCCTTGTCAGCATCGGCAGAAGCGCCGTCCCCGCGGCTGCACCCAGGACCCCAAGCGGCAACTGATTCAGGCGATCCGCGAAATACATCAGTGACACGCTCCCTGCTGGCAGAAGCGTCCCTATGATCGTGTTCACGGTCAGGTTGATCTGCGTCGCCCCACTGCCCAGAAGTCCAGGCCCCATGCGTTTCACCAGCAGCTTTATCCGCGGTGTCAGATGAGGAAAGACCGGAAGCAGCGCGAAACCTGCTCGTTTGCAAGACCAGACAAGTAAAGCAAGCTGAATAATGCCCGATGCGGTCACACCCCATGCAGCCGCATGCGCCACCGACGGCAGAAACGGCGTAAGGCACAGAACGAAAAAAATCCCGACCACATTGAACATGACGTAAGCCGCGGACGCCATTCCAAAGCGGTGCAGACCATTCAGAATACCCGACACCATCGCCGCAGCGCAGATCAGAACCAGATAGGGAAAGGTAATCCGGCTGAGCGTCACGCCCAGATCATAACGATAGCCATCCGCCACGAATCCCGGAGCGATCACCCG
>JAAYUA010000084.1 GCA_012517935.1 Acetobacter sp.
CACGTCCTTGCCCTCAGGAACGGTCGAGGCCTCATCGGAAAAGATCAGGGTTGCCTTATTAAGACCGTTCCCAAAATCGATTTCCACTGGCCAGTCTGTATTAAAACCCATAGCCAGAAGATCGAAGCGATGGCTGGACACAATACGGGACCGCTGTTCGAAAAAATCTTTCCCGAGCACGACATCATCCTCAAGGATCGTGATGGGCTCGCCCGACTGAATGCAGAATTCCCACAACTTTATATGGGACAAGGCAACAGCAACGGCCGTATCGCAATAATGTCCTATCTCCGCAAAATAATCAGCCGGAAGGTTGGGAGAGGCGCGGATCATATCCGGTGTAACGGCTTCCGTGATGGTGAAAAGGGAACGCTCAAACGCAGCATTATTCTGCCAGAACGCGGCAAGACGTTCCGGACGGGCTTTCACATTGATCACGAATGTTTTCACGGTTTTCCTGCCCTGATGAATGGGGCCATGCCATCAGCAGATCGACACAGTGAGAACAGTTTCCAGATTTCAGAAGAGGAAACAATCCATTTCACCGATCCTCATTGAGCTGCTGCATGTCGTGGACAAGACACAACGCCCTCTCATCGGAAACATGCAAGACTTCAAAAAGACATTTCCTGAAAGATCATACGACCTTCAGGATATTATCTCCTGACACTCTTTCTGACAGCTTAACGGGAAAAATGTTCCGTTGCTCCAGACCCCGAGACAGGAATGGCCGCGCCATTGCCCCGGTTCCGCCAGAGCAGCCAGTTCATACCAGACTGGACGGCTGAGACGCGCTTCAACAGGAAAATCACCTTCGCCTGAACGCACCAGCAGCGTCGGCGGAGGCAACTCATCACAGTCGCAGGATCGTTTCTCCCAATCCACAAGCAGCGGATGCTCGGAATCCACCTCGATAACCTGATCGACATTGGTGCGAAACACCAGAACCTGCTGCTGCCCTCGTCCCTGCCATTGAAGGCTTATGGCGACAAAGGGACGATCCTCAACTTCAATGATCCCGCGCTCCGTCGGCGTCTGGAGCCAGAACTGTCCGTCTTTGTCCCGCTTCAGAGCCGACGCGAACAGGCAGACCAGAGATTTCCTGCGCACAGGTGTTCCCTGATATATCCAGACACCATCACGCCTTATGAGGAACGGCAATCGACCGCAATGATCTGGCGCGGACGTATCCTGAGCGGACTGTGAACTGTCTGCGACGGAAGAGATGACTGGCTGACTTTCAGACGACACGATCTTCATAACCCGATCCTGCTGCGGCGATCCCGACAGGCCCCCTGCCTTTGCCGGTTCTTTTCCGGTATGACAGCAGAGGCGCTCCACCGACGGCCCGGTTTCATCGGGCACTGATATCGATATAGGGTGGGTGACCCGCTTGATGTAACCCCCGGACGTGTCAGACTGCACAGATGACGACAGACAGCTTCACAGCCCCCCATCCCGGTCATGATCAGGCGGCCTCCGCAGATCAGGTTGCGACCCTGCTGAAATCCGTTCAGCAGGAAATCTCCGGCACGATCTTCGGTCAGCGCGATGTCGTGGATCAGGCGCTCATCTCCATTCTTTCCGGGGGGCATGCCCTTCTGGTCGGCGCGCCCGGACTGGGCAAAACACTGCTGGTCACAACCCTTGGCACAGTTCTGGGCCTTGATGCCCGCCGTGTGCAGTTCACGCCCGATCTGATGCCTTCCGACATTACCGGAAGCGAAATTCTCGACGAAGACACAGCCGGCCATCGCAGCTTCCGCTTCGTTCCCGGCCCCGCCTTCTGCCAGCTATTGATGGCCGATGAAATCAACCGTGCCAGCCCACGCACACAATCAGCCCTGCTGCAGGCCATGCAGGAACACTGCGTCACTGTTGCCGGACGCGATCACAAACTGCCCGCTCCCTTCCATGTCCTTGCAACACAGAACCCGATTGAGCAGGAAGGCACCTATCCTCTTCCGGAAGCCCAGCTTGATCGCTTCATGCTGCAAATCCGCCTCCCGTTCCCCAGCCTTCAGGACGAACGGGCAATGCTGCTGGCCACAACAGGAACACAGCAGAACGTCCCCAGACAGGTCATGACAGCCGCCGATCTGCTTCATGCACAGAAAATCGTCCGAACCCTGCCCATCGGCGACCGGATCGTCGATGCGATTCTGAAACTGGTGCGCAGCGCGCGTCCGGAAGCTGAAGCCCCGGCAGTCGTGACCGAAAACATCGCCTGGGGGCCCGGTCCGCGCGCCGCACAATGCCTGATGCTGGCCACTCGCGCCCGTGCCCTTCTGGATGGCCGTCTTTCTCCGGATCTGGAAGATGTCATCGCACTGGCAGAACCTGTGCTTGCTCATCGCATGGCCCTGACCTTCACGGCACGCACCCGTTCAGTCAGCATCAGCGCCGTGATCCATGAGCTTGTCAGCAAACTGAGCTGATCTCCGGTGCGTCTGATCGATTTCCTGAAAAGGCCGAAATCATCGATCGCAGCGCGATCTTCTGAACATCGCGCCATGACTGCGAACAATCCCTCGGAAACGGCCGAGTCGCTGGCCGCACGGCTGCCCGCCATTGCCCTGCAGGCTGACCGTGTTGCAGGCCAACTCGCCACAGGCCGACATGGACTCCGCCGAAGCGGACCGGGCGAAACATTCTGGCAATATCGCCCGGCGGTTCCGGGCGAACCGATCACACGCATCGACTGGCGACAATCCGCCCGAGGCGACCGCGCATGGGTCCGTGAAACAGAAGCCGAAAACGCCCAGACCATCTATCTCTGGGTCGATCTCTCCCCTTCCATGGAATGGTGTTCCGAACCTGCACTACCAGAAAAACGCGACCGCGCCCTGCTGATGATCATGGCCGCAGCGATTCTGCTCCATAAAAGCGGTGAGAAAATCCGTATCCTCACCCCGGAAGGTCATAGACCTCTTCCAGCTGGCAACGGCATTGCAGAACGGCTCGCACTTGCCTTCTCAGGTCTGTTGGAAACACCTGCATATACGGCTCTGACTCTCCCTCCCATCTCGGCTCTGCCTCCTTACGGACGCGTCATTGCTGCAAGTGATTTTCTATGCCCGGACAGCGCCCTCCGGCTGTTCCTACATCAACTGACGGGAACCGGAATCAGCGCCACCCTTCTTCACATCTCCGACCCGGCAGAAGAATTCCTGCCATGGGACGGACGCGTCCGGTTTACCGGCACTGAAAATGAAGCCTCGATCACACTGCCGGACGTCACCTCTCTTCGTCCGGCCTATGAGAGTCTGATTGCGGAGCGTAATGATCATCTGGAACACATGGCTTTCGATCATGGGCACTTCCTTGTTCATCATCGCACCGATCATGACCCGGCCTATGACATGCTCCAGTTTCAGGCTTTTTTGTCCGCACGCGCGGCGGTCCGCTGAATCATGACGTTCATCCATCCCGCTCTTCTGGCCGGTCTTTGTGTTCTGCCCGCCATCTGGTGGCTGCTGCGCCTGCGTCCACCTGTCCCGCGCACACAGATATTTCCGCCAGTTGCCCTGCTTGATCGGCTGCATTCCAGACAAACGGTTTCGGCCTCTCCTCCGTTCTGGCTTTTCATCCTGCGTCTGGCCGCCATCATCTGCCTCATCACCGGACTTGCCGATCCAACGGCCATTGGCACGCCGCTTCTGCCTTCCGGGCGAGGACCGCTGCTGCTGGTTCTGGATAACGGCATGATGTCAGCCGCGACATGGAACCAGAGGATCGCCACAACAGACCGTCTGCTTGATGAAGCAGCCCGTGGAAATCGTAAGGTTTTCATGCTGCTCACAGCCCCGGACAGCCCGCAGGAAAATATATCTCCACTGGTCGCGGAATCCGCACCCTCGGTCCGTCGGCGGATCGATGCATCACGCCCGGCTCCATGGCCTGCCGATCGCGCGGCAGCAGCGAAAAAACTCGCTACACTTCCCACTGACAAGACAATATCCGCCATCTGGATCAGCGATGGTATTGCAACGACAGGAGATCAATCCTTTGCCGATGCATTGCTCAGAACAGGATCTGTCCAGGAAATCCTGATCCATTCACCAGAACCGGTCCTGCTTTCACCATCTGCAACGCCCGAAAATTCGACCATTGCCCGTCTCAGGGTTCTGCCTTCCGATCAGACACGACACTTCAATATCCGGGCGCGTAATCTGAACGGTGGCACTCTGGCCGTGACGACCGTAGCAATAGAATCTGGGAAAACCGAAAGCCCCATCACGATCGACGTGCCACCAGCCCTTCACAACCAGATCGATACGTTAACTGTCGATGGTCAATCCTCCGTCCCTTCGACATTTCTTCTGGATGAAAGTGATCGCTTGCGGCCTGTGGGCCTGATCGTGACGGGCGGCGGCGATACGCCACTGATCGGAAGCCAGTTCTATCTGCGTCGTGCGCTTTCCACATCCGCTGATCTCCGTATCGGAAATGCCGCCACGCTTCTGGCACAACCTCTCTCGGTTCTGATCGCTCCCGATGGAACGCTGTCTAATGCAGCGCTGCGCCAGAAAATTCTGGCATGGGTCAAGGCAGGCGGGACGCTGATCCGCTTTGCCGGCCCGACGCTGGCGGCCCAATCGGAATCCGCCGGAAGCGGCACATCACCAGATGATGATGCGCTTCAAGAGGGCGGACAATCTTCTGATCCCTTGCAAAATCTCTTGCCGGTTCTTCTTATGCCAGGCTCCCGCCAGCTTGGAGGAACCATGTCCTGGGGCAAGCCCCAACCTCTGGCCGCCTTCCCTGCAGAGTCGCCTTTCCACGGGTTGACTGTCCCGAAAGATGTTACCGTTTCCCGTCAAATTCTTGCGCGGCCCTCCGCCGAACTGAGCCAGCACACATGGGCGCGACTGGAAGATGGCACACCGCTGGTGACACATCAGTCTCTTGGACGGGGTGAGATCGTACTCTTCCACATCACAGCCACAGCGGACTGGTCAAATCTGCCTTTGTCAGGGCTTTTCCTGTCCATGCTCAACCGGCTGACAGATTATGCATCCGGTGTCAGTGTTCCACTCGATGACATGCTGCTGGCACCGGCTCTGACTCTGGATGGTGATGGAATTTCCGGACCTCCCCCCCCATTCGCGCGGGCAATCGCAGCGAACAAACTCAACAGCACCAAAATCTCCCCCCAGCATCCTGCCGGGCTTTACGGTCCTCGCAATGCCCGCCGCGCCCTGAATGCAGGAACAGATTATGGGGTATTTTCCGCAGCCCGAACAATCGGAACAGTCACGGACACCTCCGGACGCCAGCCCGATCGTCATTATGGCCTTCCCCTGGTCGTAATGGCCCTTATTCTTCTGATGCTGGATCAGTGTGCCGGTCTGATGCTGCGCTCACCCCGCGCATGGTTCCGACGGAAAAAGACCGCGAACGCCGCTTGGCTTGTTCCACTTCTGATAGTGATGTCACCGCCATCCCTTCAGGCTGCGGAAACAACGCCCCCCGCGATCACAGCCAAAGCGCCTGCGGCTGCATTGGGGATAAGGCTGGCCTACATCATCACTGGAGATGAAGAAACGGACGCCGTCTCACGCGAAGGTCTTCAGGGGCTGTCCGATTATGTCAACGCCAGAACATCAGCCATTCTGGAACCCCCGGATGGTGTCCACCCCGACAAAGATGACCTTGCGTTTTATCCTCTGCTCTACTGGCCGATCCGCGCCGATGCCCGGGTCACACCAACCATCACGGCAGCACTCTCGTCCTTCATGGCCCATGGTGGCATGCTGCTGATCGATACACAGGGGCTTGATCCCAAACGCAGCTCGACTTCGGATCAGGGGAATGATGAGGCAGCGGGCACCGCTGCGGCACTCCGACGTGTCACAGCCGGATTGCCCATCCCCCCTCTGGCGCATCTTGATGAACAGCATGTTCTGTCCC
The DNA here is from genome assembly GCA_012517935.1 of Acetobacter sp. GTDB lineage: Bacteria > Pseudomonadota > Alphaproteobacteria > Acetobacterales > Acetobacteraceae > Acetobacter. Next base: position 5,914 of record JAAYUA010000084.1, read on the forward strand.
GCACATTCTATCTTCTGCGTGATTACCCCGGCCGGTATGCCGGACACCCGGTATGGGTCGCCCGGGAGGGACAGGCAGAAAACGATGATGTCAGTCCGGTTATCATCGGCTCCGCTGACTGGGCTCATGCATGGGCGGTGGATTCTCAGGGAGATACCCGCTTCGCGGTTTTCCCGGGGGACGAGGAACAGCGCCAGATGGCTTACCGCTTCGGTCTGAACACCGTGATCTATGCCCTGACCGGGAATTATAAAGGCGATCAGGTTCACGTCCCGGAAATCCTGAAGCGGATGGGGCAATAACCCATGCCGGATACAATGTTTCATTCCCTTCAATTCGTCCCGCTGCTTCCTCTTCATCTGATTTATGTGCTGGCCGGTCTGTGCCTGCTGCTGACTGCTGTCGGATTTCTTCGCAGGATGCGGGGCACTGTCCTGCGGCTTGTGGCCTCGGCGCTTCTGCTCTTCTGGTTGTCCGGCCCGCATATTCTCCACAAGCAATATCGGACACTTCCCGAAACAGCTCTGGTTCTTGTCGATCAGTCCCCATCAATGGACCTGAAGCAACGTGCAGCTGTTGCCCGTCAGGCTGCCTCCATCCTCAACAGCCATGTGCCGGAGGGGCTTTCCCTCCGCACCGTCACTGTGCGCGGCAGCCATGGCAGTGGCACACAGCTGACCGAAGCATTGGCGCAAGCCGTAACTGATATTCCGCCCGATCAGTTCGCGGGCGCCATCATGATCACTGATGGAGAATCCTCCGACGCGAGCAGCCATCTGCCAGACAGTTTGAACCCCTCGGATGGACATGAAGGGCATACAGCTGTGCCCCTGCATGTGCTGCTGACGGCCTCCGGCGAAGAAAAGGATCGTCGCCTCCGCATTCTTCAGGCCCCGCCTTATGCGGTTATCGGGCAACCTGCGACACTGAAGGTTGAAATTGATGACGCAGGACCAGACACCACACCGGGAGCCCCGGCCACACTGAGCGTGCGGACCGATGGTGGCGAACCGATGGAGATGCAAGTCCAGACCGGCGCGCCGCAAACCATTGAAATCCCGATCACCCATCCGGGAAAAACCCTGATCAGCCTCTCTGCCTCTGAACTTCCCGGGGAAGTTTCAACGCTGAACAACAGGGACGTTATTTCTGTCAACGGCGTCCGGGATAGGCTGAAAGTCCTTCTGGTCTCCGGCGCACCCAATCAGGGCGAACGCGTCTGGCGTCGTTTGCTGAAAGCCGATCCGTCGGTCGATCTTGTGCACTTCACCATTCTCCGCCCTCCGAGCAAGGATGATGGCACGCCCCTGTCAGATCTGGCGCTGATTCCCTTTCCGATCCGCGAGCTTTTCTATCAGAAAATCAATCAGTTCGATCTGATCATTCTCGACGGATTTGAAAATCAGGCGATCCTTCCGCAGTCCTATCTGCGTAATATCGCCCGCTTCGTCCGGTCCGGCGGAGGACTGTTCCTGATCGCCGGTCCCGAATTCACCGGACCAGGTTCCCTTCAGGACACCCCTCTGGGTGATGTGCTGCCAGCCCATGTCGCACCCGATGCGAGCAGCATCGTCACAGGGCGTTTCCGTCCACATATGACAAATGAAGGGCTCAGACATCCGGTAACGTCGGATCTGCTCGGCGCTCCATCCGGCTCTTCCCTGCCCGCACCCACGCCTGACCATCAGCCCACAACCTCTCCGGGAGAATGGGGGCCTTGGTATCGTTATCTCCGGCCTGATTCGACCAGTGGTGATGTGCTTCTTGAAACCGGCGACAAAACGCCTCTTCTGGTCCTGAACCGGGTGGAACAAGGACGCGTCGCCCTGATGCTGTCCGATCAGATATGGCTGTGGTCACGTGGGGAAGATGGTGGCGGCCCACAGGCGGAACTCCTCCGGCGTATTTCCCACTGGCTGATGAAAGAGCCCGATCTGGAAGAAGACCGTCTCCTCGCCAAATTTGAGGATGGAGGTCTGCACGTCACCTTGCGCAGTGCGCGCGATACACCTCCCTCGAGTGTGTCAGTACGTGCTCCGGATGGTCAGCAGACGACTCTTGCCCTTAAAACAACCGGGACCGGCACGGCCAGCGCTTTCATGACCGCAGATCAGCCCGGCATCTGGGAAATAAGCGATGGAACACACAGAATATTTGCAGCGCCACCGCTGGAGGATCCAGCCGAATATGGGGAATTGCGGGCGACGGCATCACTTCTGAAGCCGGTTGTCACAGCAAGCAGGGGCTCGATCCGATGGATTGGCGATAACCCGAAGAAAATGACCATCCCTGCGCTGACGCTTGCATCACCTTCCCATTTTGCGAGTGACAACAACGCCTTGTCTTTCCCGCAACGCCATGCCTCGGTCATGACAGGATCAGATAGTCGGGCCTTACTCCCGTCCTGGCTCGTCCTTTGCTGTTTTCTGGCGCTGATGCTTCTGGCGTGGTATAGGGAAAACCGACTATAGGGCCGTTCGGACGGCTCTTTATGTCCGCTGACATCATTTATTTGTTTTTCTCCCGGTGACCGGAGCATCTGTTCTGCATTATGATGACCACTATGTCAGACCGCATCTCCGGCCTCACCCGCTTCCCGCTTCGCCGCATCACGGCACTTGCATTCGCCATGGGCATCGCCCTGATCGCGACGCCCGTGCATTATGCCCATGCGGAAGAGGACGAAGAGGAAGCGGAAGCTCAAGCTGAAGCTGCCGAAGCCGCCCAGAAAGCTGAAGCCCGGCGCGCAGCGAAGGCAGCCGCTCCGCCCGCAGCCCTCCCCGGTGCACAGTCCTCGGAAATGGATGGCAAGCATTCGGACATGGATCTTGAGCCAACGGCAGCTCTTTACGAAGCTGTTACGATTGGTTCGCTGAGTGCCGCCAAGGAAGCCGTAAATCGTGGCGCCGACCTGAACGGTCACAATGTCCTTGGGCAAACTGCTCTGGACATGGCCATCGACCTTAACCGCAACGATATCATCTTCTTCCTGCTCTCCATGCGTGGTGTGGAAGATGCCGGCTATGCCTCCCGCATGTCTTCATCTCATGGTGATGTAACGGTCAGTAAAGGCTCAGGTCATATGTCGGTGGGTGGAACGGTTTCAACGCGTTCGATCTCGGTCAAGTCGCCACGACATCCGGTTGCCAACGGTGGTGTTGCCAAGCCTTCCGTCGGTTTCCTTGGCTTCGACGGAAGCTGATCACCGTTATTTTAGTATTTCCATGCAGAAATGTGTGTAGCGTCACATAGCGTAACAATATCTTCAGAATATGTCATATGGATGCCCATATTCCATATAATAGTTGTCAGTATCTGATCGATTCAGCCGACAAGGCATAGCTTTATGAAACACGCCTCCTCCAGACCGACGGAAATGATTTGATTACCCGTAACACTGCTTCCGACAATCCTGATTATACAATCTGGGTCGATGTCGAAGATCTGTTTGAGTATGCAAAGCACAATCCTCGGCCCAGCGGCATCCAGAGGCTGGTTTTCGAAATTATCACCTGTCTGGAGGCCAGTGCGGCAGCACGTCCCCTCCGCCCGCAAATAACTTTTGTGCGGCAGGGTCCGCAGGGCGAACCGTTATTGCCCGTTGCTCTCTCAGATATCACGGAACTGTTCAGCCAACTCACCGGTACGGAAGACCGACTTCCCGGCCATTCCCCGGCTTCAGTTTCGGTTTCTTCCTCTTCGATCCGTTCCGTTCTGCGGCGCATTCTCCGGGGGAATCTGCGCTCCTTCGTGATTAAAAGTCTGACAGCTCTCCCTGTCTCCCTCGGAACACCTTTGATCAGAGCCGGGATCGCGCAAATGCGTGTATTCCGACAACTGAATCACATGTTGCAAAGTCGGAAGCCACGTGCGCTTTCTGTTCTTGCTCCTGATGCTTCACCTCTTTCAGACACACCCTCCCCCTATTTGCCTCCGAACATCAAAGCTGGGGATATTTTCCTCGTTCTCGGAGCGCCCTGGGCCTCTCCCGCCTTCAGTCACCGGATAAAATATCTCAGACAAAAAGCCGGTATGCAGCCTGTTTTGCTGATCCATGATCTGATCCCGATCCGGCGTCCGGAATGGTGCCCTCCTGCACTGGTCAGGCTTTTCTCGGAATGGGTGGAGAAAACACTCCCTCATTGCGCACGGGTTCTGGCCAACAGCCATGCCACGGCAACAGATGTCTGGAATTATATTCAGGAAAAACGTCTGAATATACCTGAAACCATCCCAGTCATCCCTCTGGGAACGGCGTTCGGCGTTTCAACACGCACAGATATCGAGACCAGCAAACCCCTTCCCGGTCTCCCGGCTCCGGGGACTTACATGCTTTTCGTGTCCACGATGGAGGCGCGGAAAAATCATCTGTTCCTGTTCCGCATCTGGTGCCGCCTGCTTCAGGATCTTCCCCGTCACAAGGTGCCCACTCTGGTGTTTGCCGGACGCCCCGGTCTACTTGTCGCCGATCTGTTGCAGCAGTTGGAAAACACCCGCTGGCTGGATGGGAAGGTCAGACTGATCGACAATCCGGACGATGACGAGCTTCTGGCGCTCTACAAGGGATGTCAGTGCACGCTCTTCCCGTCGCTTTTTGAAGGCTGGGGATTGCCTGTCACAGAAAGTCTGGCGCTTGGACGACCATGTCTGGCGGCCTCCACAACCTCCCTGCCCGAAGCTGGAGGGAAAATTTCACGCTATTTCGATCCGGAGAATCTGGATGATGGATATCGTGCAGTCCGCGCGATCATAGACAATCCTGATGAGCTTCAGAAATGGCAGAACGAAGTAAAGACGCAGTTCCTCCATATCTCTTGGGAAAAAAGTGCGGACGCCGTCCTTTCTGCCTGTGAAGAAACCTTTCTTGAGGGAAAGGATCCCAGATCATGACACGCACTCTCTGGCTGGATATCGAAGACCTTCTCCATCACCTGCGCCACCACAGCCGTCCAAGTGGCATTCAGCGTGTCGTGATCGAGATCAGCCGTGCCCTCCATGCTGACCCGAACGCACAGATCCGTTTTCTGCGCCGCAATCAGAAACAGGACGATCTGATCACGATCGACTGGCCTGAAGTTGAAGCACTCCTTTACACTCCCAAAGAAGGACAGGTCACGGAACGTGCCGCACCAGTTCCGGACGGAAAACAGGAGAGCCAGTCCGAACTTCTGGGGCTTCTGCAGAATCAGCTTGCCGTTATAAAAGAAATTTCAAAAGTTCCTTATGAAACTGTGAAATTTCTGAACAGAAAAATCGCGAACGCCACAGCGGGACGAAGAGCATCTCGGCCCACAGAGATCCAGGATGATGGAATCAGCATCCGGGAAGCGGCCGCTCCGGGTGACCTGCTTCTGGTCCTTGGATCTCCCTGGCATTACTCCGACTACGCTTCTCTTGTCCGTACATTACGTGACAAAAAGAGAATGTATTTCGGGCTTCTGATTCATGATCTTATCCCGATCCTCCACCCGGAATGGTGTGATCCCGGAGTGACGCGCACATTTACGCAGTGGCACGACTCCATCCTGCCGCTTACTGACATCATATTCGCCAACAGCCGTTCAACAGCAAAAGATATAGAAAATCATTATATCAAATCAGGGCTTTCTCTGCCTTGCCCTGTAACTGTTCTACCATTCGGCAGCAGTTTTTCTCCACCCTCGGTGCTCCCTCCCCGTGTGCCCGCACTGGCGGATGCGGGAAACTATGTCCTGTTTGTCTCCACCATTGAAGCCAGAAAGAACCATGAGCTCGCCTTCCGTGTCTGGAGACGGATGACCGAACAGCTCCCGGCTGAAAACATACCCACTCTGGTGTTTGCCGGTCGTGTTGGCTGGCTTGTTGCTGATCTGATGCAACAGCTGGACAATGCACATTGGCTGAAAGGGAAGATCAGACTCGTCACAAGCCCAAGTGATGAAGAACTGGAATCTCTTTACGCCAACTGCCTCTGTTCCCTTTTCCCCTCCTTTTTCGAAGGGTGGGGATTGCCAGTTACGGAAAGTCTCGGCTTTGGCAAACCCTGTCTGGTCGCCAACAGCAGTGCACTCCCAGAAGCTGGAGGAGAATTCTCGTATTATTTCAATCCACGAGATATCTCCGATGCCTATGAAGTCATCAGCTCTATCGTCACCGATCCCGTCCGTGTGGCCGAATGGGCATTGACCGTAAAAACACACTACAGTCCCGTCACATGGTCTGCGGCCGCGAAAAAAATCCTGACTTCCTCCAGCTCTTTCCTGCCCTGAATACCTTATGGAGTCGCTCTGGACTTAAACGCATGGAATGTTTTATTCCCCACGGAATAAAATCATGACGCAGGTACCGCCTCCCGTGACACAGCATTCAGGAACAAAACCCTCTGGACAGATGCCTGATGCAGATCTGCAATCTGCAGGCTTTCGCGCCAATCGCGAAGCCCGCAGAAATGTGCTGATTGAAGATTATCTTGAACTGATTTCCGATCTGCTCCTGGAAGGGCAGGAAGCACGTCAGGTCGATATCGCCGCCAGACTTGGCGTCTCACAACCCACGGTTGCGAAAATGCTCGCCCGTCTGAGTGCTGAAGGACTGGTCACACAGAAGCCGTGGCGTGGTGTATTCCTGACAGCCTCCGGGGAAGAACGGGCCAGCGCGGCGCGGGCAAGGCACCAACTGGTCGAAGCCTTTCTCCGGGCGCTTGGTATCAGCGATGAAAGTATTCTGGTCGATGCGGAAGGAATGGAACACTATGTCGGCGAGGAAACTCTGACCGCGTTCCAGCGTGCGCTTGATGGCGGACTGATGGAATTCATGAGCAGCCTGCCCAAATAAACTGGCACGGTCCCGACATCTGACAGCCTCTGTGGAGTCTCGAACACATCATGAAAATCGCACTCGGCCAATTCGCAGTGACACCAGACTGGCGGGAAAATCTGGAAACCGTCAAAAACTTCATACACCGCGCCGCACAGGGAGAGGCGAAGCTTTTGATCCTGCCGGAGGATATTCTCGCGGCGGATATGACCGACCCCGATATTGTCCGACGTGAAGCACAGCCGCTGGATGGTCCTTATATCTCGGGGCTGATCGATGCCCTGCAAGGTACCGAACTCACAGTGGCGGCCTGCATTCCAGTCTCTCACCCGGGCGACCGGGTGCTCAACTGTCTGGTGGTCATCAATGCGGGCGGACTGGTCGCATCCTACCGCAAGCTCCATCTCTACGACGCTTTCTCCATGAAGGAGTCCGACCGCTTCATCCCCGGAAATGAAGTGCCGCCACTCGTAACAATCGACGGCATCCGCGTCGGTCTGATGACCTGTTACGATGTCCGCTTTCCAGAACTCGCCCGACGCCTGACACTGGATGGAGCGGATCTCATCGCTCTACCCGCCGCCTGGGTGCGAGGTCCCGGAAAAGAATGGCACTGGGAAGTCATGGCCACAGCCCGTGCATTGGAAAATACGATCTATGTCGCCGCCGTCGGCGAATGTGGTCCGCGTAATATCGGATGCTCCATGCTGATTGATCCTCTTGGAGTTCCGGTCGTCCGGGCGGGTATAGAGCCGGATCTTCTGTTCGCGGACATTTCGAAAGA
>JAAYUA010000085.1 GCA_012517935.1 Acetobacter sp.
CGTCACCCATCGTTCAGGCATGGCAAACGCCGAAGCAATCTGCCGCGATGGTCTAAAAGTTCGACCCACCGGTGATCACTGCGTTTCATGGCTCCCCCTCTATCATGACATGGGACTGGTCGGATTCTTCCTGACCCCGATGACCTGTCAGTTGAGTGTCGACCTTCTTCCTACCCGTGATTTTGCGCGTCGTCCGCATGTGTGGCTCGACCTTATTTCCCGCAATCGGGGAACAGTGTCCTACAGCCCATCCTTCGGATTCGAGCTGTGCTCCCGCCGGCCGCCTGCACCGGATCTGGACCTGTCACATTGGAGAGTCGCCGGGATCGGTGGTGATATGATCCGCACTCAGGCGCTTGAAGAATTCGCTGAACGCTTCGCCTCTGCCGGGTTCAGCGAGAAAGCCTTCGTTCCCAGCTACGGCATGGCGGAAGCAACACTGGCCATCAGCTTTGCTCCTCTGGACACGGGTCTCCGTACTGACACCGTTGATCTCCGTCGTCTGGAAAATGAAGGGCTTGCGGTTGCATCCGAAGATGTTTCCATCCCTCTGCGCACGTTTGTGCTGTGTGGTCAGCCCCTGCCCAACCATCAGATCGAAATCCGTGACAGCAAAGGGACAGCACTGCCCGAACGCAAGATCGGCAATATCTACGTCAAGGGTCCCAGCCTGATGAGCGGCTATTACGGCCTGCCTGAGGAAACGAAGGAAGCGCTGGATGCCGACAAATGGCTCAACACAGGTGATCTGGGCTATATGCTTGATGGTCAGATCGTCGTCACCGGACGCGCCAAGGATCTGATCATCATCAATGGCCGCAATATCTGGCCGCAGGATCTTGAATGGTCCGCTGAACAAGAAGTGCAGGGTCTTCGTTCGCGTGACGTTGCCGTGTTCTCTGTGGACGATGAAGAACAGGAGCGTATTGTCGCCTTGGTGCAGTGCCGTCTTTCCACTCCGGAACGTCGGGACGAACTGAAAGAAGAAGTCACCCGGATTTTCAGACGCCTTCATGGCGTTGACGTCGATGTCGTTCTGGTGCCGCCTCACTCTCTGCCCCAGACCTCTTCTGGCAAACTGACGCGTGCAAAAGCGCGCGCCATGCTTCTGGCTGGAGATTTTGCGACACAAGTGACGACCGAAAACGTAGCTGCCTGATTCAGGTTCATCGATACGCCACCAGCGTCCCCCATGCGGAACATACCCTGAGCCATGGCGTATCAATCAGGTCAGCCCAGAGGATGACTTTCTACTCATTTTCGTTCAGATACGGGGAAACAGGTCAGATATCTTTCCGGCACGGCCTTCGGGCTGACTGGAAATGTTTTAGCGCGGAGTTTTTTATACATGCTAACTGCTGATGAGATTTCTGCAGTCATTGTCGGGAAGCTGCTTTCAAATCCCAAGGTTCCACGCGACATTTCCGGGTCAAGCCGCATTGTAGAAGACCTGGCGTTCGACTCTCTCGCGGTCATGAATTTTGTCATGGAAATCGAAGATGAACTCGACATCTCGATCCCCCTTGATCGCCTGGCCGATATCCGCACCATTGATGACCTCGCGACCACGATTGTCGCTCTCCGGACAGATTCATGACACTGCTGAGTAAATTCGACGACGTCCATAATCGTCTGAACAGCCTGACCGGAGCTGGTGGGCGCAATCCGTTCGACGTCGTCATCGAGAGCATCAACTCATCCACGACCGGCATTATCGAAGGCCGCGAGACGCTGCTGTTCGGCACCAATAACTATCTGGGCCTGAGCCAGCTTCCAGCGGCCATCGAAGCCGCGCGTGAGGCTGCAAACAGTTTTGGCGTCGGCACCACCGGTTCACGAATTGCCAACGGAACGCAGAGCCTGCATCGCCAGCTTGAAAGGCGGATTGCCGATCATTTCGGCCAGCGGGACTGCATGGTGTTCTCAACAGGATATCAGGCCAATCTGGGCATGATCTCCACTCTGGCAGGAAAAGATGATTTCCTTTTCCTTGATGGAGACAGCCACGCCAGCATTTATGATGCTGCAAAACTTGGCACGGCGCAGGTTATTCGTTTCCGCCATAATGACCCCGAAAATCTGCACCGCCGTCTGAGCCGCATTCAGGGAGAGCCCGGCGGCCGACTGGTCGTTGTCGAGGGCATCTACTCCATGACCGGCAACGTCGCTCCCATCAAGGAGTTCGCCGACGTAGCTCGCGAATGCAACGCCATGCTGCTGGTGGACGAAGCGCATTCTTTCGGGGTCCTCGGAGAAACCGGTCGAGGCGCGGCGGAAGCTGCGGGCGTGCTCGATCAGGTCGACTTTATTGTTGGCACATTCTCGAAAAGCTTCGGAACCGTTGGCGGTTACTGCGTTTCAAATCATCCGCAGCTTGATTATGTCCGCCTTCAATGCCGTCCTTATATGTTCACGGCGTCCCTTCCCCCTGAAGTCATCGCAGCAACCATGGCGACTCTTCAGGAGATTATCGACCGGCCTGAACTACGCACACAATTGATGGACAATGCTGCCCGTTTCCATGCCGGCCTGAACCGTATCGGCTTAAGCACAGGCCCGCAGGTCAGCCCCGTCATTGCTGCCGTTCTTGATGAAGTTCCTCAGGCCGTAGCTCTGTGGAACAGACTTCTGGACCTTGGCGTTTACGTCAATCTCAGCCTTCCACCAGCAACCCCCGATGACCGCCCGCTTTTGCGCTGCTCGGTCATGGCGTCCCACACTGCGGAACAGATTGACCGTGCGGTGGATATTTTTGCAGAAGCTGCCCGCGACTGCGGTTTATCACTGACACCAAAGGACTGACACCATGGACGGCCCTGACTTCATGTCAAGCCGTCCGTTCCTTTTTGTCACCTGTTGCCCTGCTGGCTGCTTTGACCGCAGACAAAAGACTGTCTCGCCTGAATGGTTTGGACAATGTCTCGATATTGGCTGGCATACCGGGTCTTTGCGGTGTTCCATCGGTTCCAAAATCACCTGACATGCAGACCACACCCGCCGTCGGATGACGTTCCCTCAGAATACGGGCAAGACGGAAGCCATCCAGAGCACCGGGCAATTGAATATCCGTCACCAGAATGTCCGGAAGCTCACCTCCCGTATCAAGAAGATCAAGCGCCGCATCGCCGTCTGATGCTTCCATGATTCGATAACCGGACATGCCCAGAATCGTCACCACGATATCGCGGATTGCCGGATCATCTTCGACAACCAGAACCGTCTCCGCTTTTGAAACTTCCACTGGTTCTGGAGTAGATGTCACTTCAACAGGGCGATCTGCACGAGGCAGCCAGAGTGAAACGCGGGTTCCACATGATGGTGCGGAAACAACTGTGACCCGGCCTCCGGCCTGATGCACGAAATTGACAACCATCGACATTCCCAGGCCGGTGCCATCGCCATTTTTCTTGGTCGTGAAAAACGGCTCAAACAGGCTGCTGATAATTTCCTGGGACATGCCCTCGCCGCTATCGATGACATCGAGACGCACCCATGAGCCCGCTGCTATGCAACCGGTATCAGAAGCGATCCGCATCACGCGTCCATCTTCCACCGGCAAAAGCATCAGATCCATTTCCGACAGGAACGTCATGTTCGCAGCGTCGATCCGGATTGTGCCTCCCTCGGGCATGGCATCCCGGGCATTGATGGCAAGATTCAACAAGGCGCTTTCAAGCTGGGCCGTGTTGACCCGGAGCGGCCAGACATTCTCGACGTTCCGACACTCAACATGGATGCCCGATCCGATCACGCGTGCAAGCAGGCCCCGCATCACGTCAAAAACATTCGCGACCGAAATAGTTTCGGACAGGGGAGCCTCCCGTCTGACGAATGACAGAAGCTGTCCGGTCAGGGCTTCCGAACGTCGGGCCGCATGGGCTGCCGCGTCCAGACATTCCTGACGCCGGTCAGCATCTGACAGAGCCGTGCAATCCGAAACCAGTTCGAGATTACCCAGGATAATTGTCAGAAGATTTTTAAAATCATGCGCGATGCCCGCCGTCAGTTGACCAACGGCGCGGAGTTTCTGTGCCTCACCCAATGCGCGTTCGCTTCGTAAGCGCAGCGTGATGTCGTTCACTGTAATCACGAAACCGCTCTGGCCACGATGTGTTCCATCGGGCGCATCAAAGCGGGTCCGGCTCAACTCCAGATCCGCGCCATTCAGCCCCCTGCATTCCACGCTCACCGGAAGGGCCTTGTCACCCTGACGCAGGCTGGCTTCAATCTGCTCGAACGGCTCCAGAAGCGGCATGCCTGAGGCGGCGAGGATCTCGGTCAACTCCGCATAGGTCACACCCCGCTGCAAGACATCGCCCCGCAGCCCGCAAATTTCAGCAAAACGATCATTCCAGTGCCGCAAACGACCATCCGCACCGAAAACGACCACTCCAATCGTGAGACTATCGAGCACGGCACGTAACTGACGCGCCAGATTCCTGCTTCCCGCCTCCGCGCGAGCGGCCGCCAGAGAGGCGCGGTCCAGAATCCAGCCAGCGGCTCCCATGATCAGGACACCGACGATAATGCCGATAATGTCCAGTCGCTTCTGCCAGTCCGTGTTCCGCAGCAAATCAGCAAGACGCACAACACGATCAGCATTATCAACACGACTCAAGGTCGCGAGATTATTGTCGATACCCGTCAGGACAGTGTCCGTATCAGCCCGTTGCAGGAAAGTGGCCGGTTCCTGAACCCATCCCCCGATCTGTCGCAACGCATCGCCAACCTGACGCAGACTGTCGGAACGGTTGGCGCCCAGCCTTTGCTGTATTTCAGCAAAGCCGGGATATTCTTTTTCCAGCTTCGCCAATTCCTTCACGCTGCTGGAAAAACAATCCTGCTGAGCCTGAACCGGGGTAGAACGCCACGCATAATAACAGATACGCGCCTCACTCACATCGCGCTGCATCTGTCGGAGATATTGTTCGGACCAGGCGCTCTTACCATCCAATTCGCCATGTCGCGCCATCTCGTTGCCAAGCTGCATCGCCATGGTGCCAAATGTAATGATCAGCAGAGCAGCTCCAAGCAGGGCTAGAAGCTGCGCTCTCCGGGCGGGATGTCTTGCCATAAAAACTCCGGGAAATAGGAGATTTCGGAAGTAAAGGGCCGTTCCAGCAGCATTGCACCCCGCATCAGGAGGCTTCAGCTTCGGTCTGCCTTGCAGTCATCGCGGACAAACGCCGCCCCAAAACAAGTCCGGTTGCTCCAGCGGCCACGAACAGAAGTGTACCAGCAATGGCCGTCAGACGCCAATCGGATGCGTTCCCCGCATAGACACCGCCGCCAAGCAGAACGAACATGAAGGTCTGAGGCAGACCTCCCATCATGGTGGCGGACAGGAATTTCCACACACTCATACCAGACACACCGGCCAGAAGATTCACCAGAAACGCAGATCCGACCGGCAACATACGCAGCATCAGAACTGTCAGAAACGGTTCAGCCGTCAGAATCATGTCCAGTCGCTGGAAACGGCGCCCCAATTTCTGACGTGCCCATGACCGTCCACCATAACGTGCCATCCAGAAGCACATAATGCTTCCGACCGCCGTCCCGAGGGTCGCTATCACGGTCCCCTCCATCAGCCCGAATGTGCCACCCGCGGCGAGACACATAACCTGCCGGGGAAGGCCGAACAGACACCACGCCGTTGCAATCACAAGGAATGCGAGATGTCCCCACGGCCATATGCGGAAAATATCCGTGCGGGACAAAAGCTGCTGCGGCAGGGATGTCTCTCGCAGGGCAACAACACCCAGCAACAGAAGCCCCATAATCAGGACCGGACGAACAAACAGCTCTGCCGTATATTTCGTTCCAGGAAGCGTATCTTTCATATCTGATGCGTTACACAGGGCCATCCATACAGACAAGCAGAGCCGACGATGTAATTTTACAGGTTCTGAATAGGCACGAATGTATTACAAAGCATTTATTATGCAGAACGCAGACTCCCTCACACCCCGCCACCGCCACCTGATCTCCGGCTGGCTGTTCCTTATCTGCTTCATGATCCTCGGCATGATTGCCTTGGGCGGTGCAACGCGTCTGACCGGTTCGGGCCTGTCCATCATGGACTGGCGCCCGGTCACAGGCATGATTCCCCCGCTCTCGCATGCCGAGTGGGAGCGCCAGTTCGAGTTGTATCAGGGGATTCCCCAATACAAGATTCTCCATGAAGGCTTTGGTCTTGCCGGATTCCAGAAAATTTTCTGGCTTGAATGGATCCACCGTTTCTGGGGGCGGATCATCGGGCTGGTTCTTCTGCTCCCGCTGATCATCTTCGCTGTGAAAGGAATGCTCACACGCGGATTGATTCTCCGCCTTCTGCTGTTTTTTGTGCTTGGCGGACTGCAGGGCGGCATCGGCTGGTTTATGGTGGCTTCAGGCTTCCGGGCGGACAGCACCGCTGTCGAGCCGGTCCGCCTCGTCCTCCATCTTTCAGCCGCCTTCGCGCTTTATGTCGCCATTCTTTGGACTGCCATGTCGATCCGCTGGCCAACCGTCCAATCTCAGCCGGACCCGGTTGCAGCCCGATATACCCGTAACCTGCTGATCACTTCCATCGCACTGATCGTGACAACCGTGATCGCCGGAGGCTTCACAGCAGGAACTCATGCGGGGTTCACCTTCAATACTTTCCCATTGATGGACGGGCATCTGTTCCCGGTGGGCTATGATCGCCTGTCCCCCTTCTGGCTCAACTGGTTCGAGAATATTCCGGCAGTCCAGTTCAATCATCGTCTTCTGGCGACCCTGACCGCATTCATTACCGGGCTTACCGTCTTTGCCGGCCTTCGCCAGAGCAATCTTGCTCCCATGACCCGCACGGCACTCACGCTCCTTGGCTGGGGTGTTGGCATCCAATATCTGCTGGGCGTGACAACCCTGCTGCTGGTTGTCCCTGTGCCGGTCGCGACCCTTCACCAGACATTTGCAGCCATTCTGCTCGGTCTGAGCCTGTTTGCCCTTCACACATTGCGCCGTCCGGCCTGAAAGCCTGTCGGAATCTGTTGTCGGATTTTGCCTCCGACAACAGATATAACCTTCAAATAAGCCCCTGCGCTTTTAACAGGCCAAACGCCGCCAGAGAGACCATGCAGGTCAGGCGGTTCTCCCGCACCATTGCTTCCACTTCCGCCAGCGGCAATGTGTGACAGGTAATATCCTGTTCCGTCGCCTCCCGTGCGTCGGCCCCCTGCACGAGATCTGTTGCCAGCCAGACATGCCCCTTCTGTGTTGAATATCCAGCGCCCTGCCACAGCGTTCCTGCATAATGCATTCGTCCGGCAGTCAACCCTGTTTCCTCTCGCAGCTCACCCATCGCGACATCCGCCGGATTAGCATCAGGCCGGGTTTCCCACATCCCCATAGGAAATTCCCATAACCGGCGTCGAACCGGATAGCGAAACTGCTGGATCAGCGTCAGAACAGGCCCCTCTGCCGTCATTCCCAACGGCACAATCACCGCAAATTCACCACGTTCCACAATGCCATACAGCCCGTCCTGTCCATTTGGCCTGCGGATGATATCTTCCCTGACACGGGTCCATTTATTCTCATAGGCCACGCGCGTGGAAAGCGTCTGATACCCTCCATCCGTATCCTGATCTGTCTCTGTCCCCTGCATGATCTGTCCTTAATCCCATGGGCTGTTACCCGTGAAGTATGAACAATCCGGACACCAGATTGCCATTCCATCTTTCCGGTCTGGAGCAAGTTTATGCAGTGTCTGTCGTTTTTGGAGAGAGAGGATCAAAAAAATTTCCAGCATTAAGGATATCAAGACATATCATGAAACATGACTGGAAACTGATTTCGATAATAATAACCGAACTGATTTATTTCATGTCGTTCACTCATCGAATGACAATGATCAACTTATAAAACCAGGAAATTATTACTGTAAAAACACTCCTAAAAAATCATGTATTCAGCCTTTGCTGGAGCATGGTCAATACTTTTCCAGGACGTCTGTTTTTTCTTTGAGAATTTTGAATGTTTCTTTTTATTTCAAAAAAAATAAACACACTTATGATCAGGAATTACTCTCAATATGGACATCAAGGGCGACCGCTGACGCGGCCCCCCTTATACATCAGACAATGGCAGACAAGACTATTGATGCGAATATTCAGTAGCCTCGA
>JAAYUA010000086.1 GCA_012517935.1 Acetobacter sp.
TGGCGTCCCATAGGGGATTCGAACCCCTGTTGCCGCCGTGAGAGGGCGGTGTCCTAGGCCTCTAGACGAATGGGACATTGGCCGGTGGCGCACTCCATAAGCGAAGCATCCCTCCGGCGCAAGAATAAAATTTCAACGGGAAAGAGCAAGCGTTCCGGCAACGCCGTTTCTGGTCACATCCCATAACACCACGCGGTCTGCCCCACCGCCCGTCAACTGCACGGCCAGAAGATGATCATTCATCCGCGTCATGGACAGAATCCTGGTGCCCTCAGGTTCCGATAGCAGCAAAGGCGTCCCGGGCACGGCAGCCGATACAACCGATAGCCCGGCAGTCGACGGATGTGACATGCGGTGAATGATCACACCGACAAGCCCCGCCGTTCCCAGCACAATCAGAATGCCCATTCCGATCACAAGAGCCTTCAGAACAGGCGAAACAACCGCTCCTTCGTCCTGCATTTCCATCATGCCTTTCCTGTGGAACTCCGTGCGTCTACAATGCCCACGTGACTGAAACAATCCATGGCAGATTTTCGCTGACCGTCAGGCCGGAGCAGGCCGGGCAGCGTATGGACCGAGTCCTCGCCGATCTGCTTCCCCCCCTTTCCCGTTCGCGCGTCAAATCACTGATCGAAGCTGGTCATCTGTCGTGCAACGGACATCAAATCACAGAACCTGCGTCCACCGTCCGCCTATCCATGGAACTGGACCTCTATATTCCACCACCAGCGCCAGCATCCCCTCAGGCAGAAAACATCGCTCTGAACATTCTTTACGAAGATAGCGACTTGATCGTGCTTGATAAACCAGCCGGCCTTGTCGTGCATCCCGCCCCCGGAAACGAAACCGGCACGCTGGTGAATGCCCTGATCGGTCATTGCGGCAGCAGCCTTGTCGGGATCGGTGGAGAACGTCGGCCGGGCATTGTGCACAGGCTGGACAAGGACACATCTGGCATCATGGTTGTTGCCAAGACTGAACCCGTTCATATCGCGCTCTCAGCGGATTTCGCAGCCCGTCGAATTGACCGCGCCTATAAGGCGATCTGCTGGGGTGTTCCAGCACCCGCTGAAGGCGAATATGAAGGCCCAATCGGTCGTGACAAGCGCGATCGCAAGCGCATGGCGATGGTCTCCAGTGGCGGTAAGGCAGCGCTCACACGTTACAAACTCCTGCAAGCCTTCGGAAATTATGCCGCGCTTGTCGAATGCCGCCTGGCAACAGGGCGCACACATCAAATCAGGGTGCATTTCTCAGCCCACGGACATCCTCTGGTCGGAGATCCTGTCTATCTTCGTCGGATTCCCTCCATCGCACGCAATGCATCACCCGAAGCCCGCGACGCTGCACTCGATTTCCCACGGCAGGCACTACATGCGGCACGCCTCGGTTTCACCCATCCGGGAACCGGAAAAACCATGAGTTTTGAAACGCCTGTCCCGGAAGATTTCATGACACTACAACGGGAAATGTCCGAAAATTAACTTCGAAAATTCTGATGTTTTATTGTTTTTTTCGGGATTTTTTGCTATGTATAGGGGTCTTTTCGACGCGCCAGTGTAAGGCCGCCGGAATGGACGCTGCGTCAGCAACCGATGCTCAGAAGGAGGTCGGAATGATGGCAGCCCCATAGTCCATGCCAAGCGCCCCCGTTTCAGGTAGCCTGCGTTATCAACGTCCTGAAGGAGTTGATGGCGCCCGATAAAGGACTACCCCCTCCGGGCATGAAGGAGTGTTCCAATGACGTCGTCGATCACGAGTCTGACTCCCGAAAACAACCTTTCCAAATATTTGCAGGAAATCCGCAAATTTCCGATCCTGTCGCAGGAAGAAGAAACCTCTCTCGCGCATAGATTGCGCGACACCGGGGACGCTTCCGCAGCTCACAAACTGGTCACATCGCATCTGCGCCTCGTCGCCAAGATCGCCATGGGTTATCGTGGTTATGGTCTGCCTCTGAACGAGTTGATCAGCGAAGGCAATGTCGGGATGATGCAGGCTGTTCGCCGCTTCGATCCCGATCGCGGCTTCCGACTGGCAACATATGCAATGTGGTGGATCCGTGCGGCCATGCAGGAATATATTCTGCACAGTTGGTCACTGGTTAAAATGGGAACCACCTCCGCCCAGAAGAAACTCTTTTTTAATCTGCGCCGCCTCAAAGGACAGATGAAGGCCATCGATGATGGCGATCTGCAGCCGGAACAGGTCAACAAGATCGCAACCACATTGGGGGTTCCGGAACAGGACGTCATCAATATGAATCGACGTCTGGCGGCCCCAGATTATAGCCTGAATGCTCCCCTTCGCAGTGATGGCGAAGGAGAATGGCAGGACTGGTTGATTGACGACGGAGAGAACCAGGAAACCCAGCTTGGGGACCATGAGGAATCGTCCGATCGTCATGCCATGCTGACCTCAGCTTTGTCGGGTTTAAATGAACGCGAACGTCATATTTTCAGTGAACGACGCTTGAAGGATGATCCCCTCACTCTGGAAGAACTCGCGAAATACTATCATGTCTCCCGCGAACGTATTCGTCAGATTGAAGCACGTGCTTTTGAAAAGGTTCAGGCCGCGATGAAAGCGGAAGTTGAACAAAGACGAAACGAGATGACATCCTGATTGAACGAATATGGCACGATTGGATGTCGTGCCATTCGTGACCTGTTCAGTCATTTCACCACATCGGTGTGAAATCCGTTCCTACAGATCAACATTTCTCCGCAATCGTGAGCACTCTACGTTGCCAACTTGAACTGCAACGCACCAAATCTCTCGCGCTCTCAGCCTCAGTCACCCTGAGGTAATTTAAACAGAGAATCCGGCATACGGACGCCATACTGAATGTCCGACAAAACCACTTCAGTTCTATGTCCTTGCGCATCGACAACTGTCCACGACATCAGGGCAAGTGGTTTTTCGCTAAATCTCAGCGTTAGGCTGCCATCTCCAGGAGATGCTGTCCGCACGGCCGTTACGAGAATATCTCCATCCTTATGGTCAAAGGATGTGACCGACACATTCCCGGAAAAAGCGACATGGGCGCCAAGCAACAGCCCAAGCGGCGTCCGCTCCAGAGGAATCTCCGTCGTCTGGTCCAACTGCCTGTCCTGGAACACAAATTTCCCATCATTTGCAACCAGAAGCAGCGGACTCGGACTATCATACTCAAAGCGCATCCGTCCCGGGCGGGAGAGCCAGAGGGTCCCTGTCGTTTCCTTGCCATCCGGCGCGATTTGCCGGAAATGTGCCTTCAAGGTTTCAACTGTGTTGAGCTGATCTTCAATCCTGCCGAGCCAGCCCTTGTCCACAGGACGCAAAACCTCCCGATCAGCAGCCCGAACCTCCACATTTGCAGCCATCTCGCCAGCACAGACAAAAGCAGAAAACAACGCTACCGCGGCAAGCCTACGAGAAGTCAGCAGAGATCTCATCAACACAACTCCAGACAAACAAAATTCCAAAACCAGATCCAGAACACTGAACAGAAAACAGAGTCCTTTTTATTTACTTTCAATCGATCGAAAAAACAGATGTCCGGAAGACCATGAAAGCAGGATCTCGTGCTTCACAAACCAGTCGGCGCCAAGCAACAGATCAACATCTTCAGATAAAGGTGCAACCGTCAGAACAACATTTTTTTCTGTTTCATCACCAACCGTGAAACTATTGAAACGATGCCAGTGATAAAACGCCCGGTGTCCATCCACACCATATGCGCTTCCCCCCGGATCTCGCTCAAGAGCTTCAGATTTCACTCCCAGCTTTTCCGCAGTACTGCGCGATAGAATACGAGAACGCGCTCCACTGTCCAGCAGGGCCAGGAGTAAATGCTGATCCACAGATACCGACAGGAAAGCACGATTGCCTCTCCGCACCAGCGGAACACTGGACCAGCCACTTCCCGACCCCATTGCGCCGCATACCCTCCCTGATTCCAGAAAGGAGAATGTCCCGGAAACAGGATCAAACCACAGATCATGCTGCGCCAGAATGTCTCCGCCAATCAGACCACCGATAGGTGGAGTAATTCGGGGCCATGATGGCAAAATACCTGATGGTATCGACAATAATCCGATATGAAAGGATCCAACCGCCAGATGGGGAACGATGACGTTGGGCATAACATCTGCACCGCCGCCTGTGCCCCTCACGATGGTCCGGAGCTGTGGATCAGAAATCAGATTGAGAGAGTGAACCAGAGACGGAGCAATCAGACTTCCCTCCGACCCTGTATCAACAATCATGCTTGTCGATGCTGATCCTGCCTGCCCCTCCACCAGAACCGGCGATGACAGAAAACCTGCTGTGTCATTCAGCACAGCAACACCAAGGGGGCGGATATCGCACGGTGCCGCCAGCCCCTGCCCGCCGGAGACAAGCAGACACAGAAGAAACGCGACAATGAACGACCGGAAAGTCATACGTCACCGTCGCGCATCAGCAGCATATCAGCCGCCGGCCTTCCCAAGCCGTTCCGCCATCTGGTCAGTTGCTTCAACCAACGCCTGAAGAATCCCTCTCTCGGATGATGCATGCCCCGCGTCATCGATCAGCCTGAACTCAGCTTCCGGCCATGCACGATGCAGGTCCCATGCCGTCTTTGCCGGCGTCACGACATCATAACGCCCCTGCACAATAACACCCGGGATATGACGCAGCTTCTCTACATCCCGCAGCAACTGCCCCTCATCCAGCCACCCAGCATGCACGAAATAATGATTTTCAATCCGGGCAAAAGCGAGTGCGAAATCGGCATCCTCGTGACGTCCAACAGCTTCAGGAGAGGGCAGCAATGTAACCGTGCGTCCTTCCCACAGACTCCATGCCAACGCGGCCCGTTGCTGAACGTCCCTGTCATCCGCAGTCAGAAGTTTTCGATAGGCCGTCATCATGTCACCACGCTCGCCCTCAGGCACGGGTGCAAGATATTTCTCCCACAGATCAGGGAATATCCAGGATGCTCCTTCCTGATAATACCAGAGAAGCTCCTCCCGACGCAGAGTGAAAATTCCCCTCAGCACAAGAGCACTCACACGATCCGGATGGGTTTCGGCATAACACAAAGCCAGTGTCGATCCCCATGAGCCGCCGAAAACCAGCCAGCGGTCGACGCCAAATTTTTCGCGCAGTTGTTCAATATCTGCGACAAGATGCCATGTCGTGTTGTTTTCCAGCGAAGCATGAGGGCGGGAGCGACCGCATCCACGCTGATCGAAAAGCAGGATATTATAGAGTTCCGGATTGAAAAAACGACGCAGACCAGGCGTACATCCGCCGCCCGGACCTCCATGCAGGAACACGGCCGGAATCCCATCCGGATTCCCGCAACGCTCCCAGTAAAGTTCATGCCCGTCCCCTACGGCAAGCCAACCACTCTCATAGGGTTCAATCTCGGGATAAAGACCGGACACGCGACCACTCATTCCATTTCTCCACTCTCGTCCGGTTCAGCCGGATCACCTGCATCCGGCGCATCATTCATATGAGCACGTGGATGCGCCTTTGCCCACACATCCATCAAGCGTGTCTCATCTGCCAAAGTGTAACGCTGCGTAGTGGAAAGGCTGGCATGCCCCAGAAGTTCCTGAATGGAACGCAGATCAGCGCCAGCTTCCATCAGATGCGTGGCAAAAGAGTGGCGCAAAGCATGCGGCGTCGCTGTTTCCGGGAGCCCTGACAAGCGCCTCCAATCCTGCATCGCACGTTCAGCGACTGCGCGTTGCAAGCGCTTGCCCCGCACACCGGGAAACAAGGGCGCATGCTCGGAAGGTTCAGGGTGAACTTTACGCCATTCAACCAAGCGTTCCGTTACAACCGGCAATAATGGCACCAATCGCTCGCGTCCGCCTTTGCCAACAATTCGAAGCGCTCCCTCTGCCCGGGCCCGATCCAGATCACCAACATTCAGGTTCAAGGCTTCAGAAATACGCAAACCCGCACCATAGAGCAGAAGGAAAAGCGTCTTGTCTCGTTCCCGCACCATTTCATTGGCTGCACCGGAGGCAACACCTTCAGCCACTTCCAGCGCATCCACTCTGGATAGGGGACGAGGAATGGTGGCTTTCACGCGGGGCGACGCCAGTAAAGCCACTGAAGGATTGTCTATTCCCTGATGTCGCGCCAGATATCGGAAAAATGACCTGAGCGCAGAGGCTCTTCGCGCCCGTGTCCGTGCGGCCTTGTCCCGCGTCGTCGGCCGACTGGCGGCTCCACCAGAGAGAGCCGTCGTCTGTTCATGGGCCAGCCATGAACGAAAATCCGCCAGCGGCAGACGCCCCAAACCAGCAGCATCCGGCATTCCCCCCATGTGGGTTGCCAGAAAACCGAAAAACCGCCCAAGATCACTCCGATAGGCTTCCAGAGTCCGCGGAGATGCATTTTTCTGGGCAGACATCCACATCAGGAATGCTTCAAGCGCTTCCTCAACCATCATCGTTTTATGGTCCTTACTCTTCAGACCGGCAAAAAACAGAAAAAAACGATCAATACAAGATTATCATGAAAAATAATCTTTTTAAATCAATAATTTAGATTTATTTTTATATAAATTCATCAAAAATAAAGTATAAACTTAAAGTTACTTTGAAATTTACTTTTATTCTTATGTCATAGTAAATTAACTTTCATCTCGTCCGCACCGATGGTGAGTATCGCAGCGGGTCCAACACTGCCGTGAGAAAAAACTTTGTCCGACACAGGTCCGCCACACGTTCGTTACATGCGACCACGAATGAACGCGGGGCAAACTCCGACATTCCGCATGCTTTTCCTGGTAATCATCGCATGTGCTCTCATTTTCGTGGGTTACAGCGTCATTGCCGATATTCAGGCTGCAGGAGGACAGAATATTGCCTTCGGGGCCTTCGCCCTGCTTGCTCTGGCGCTCCTGATCGCGTTGGGCTTTGAATTCGTCAATGGTTTCCATGATACCGCCAACGCAGTAGCAACCGTGATATATACCAACAGCCTTCCCCCACTGGTGGCTGTGGTCTGGTCCGGCATGTGGAACCTTCTCGGCGTGCTGGTCTCATCCGGTACCGTAGCCTACAGCATCATCACATTGCTGCCCGTCGAACTCATTCTTCAGGTTGGTTCCGGTGCAGGGCATGCGATGATCTTTTCTCTTCTGCTCGCAGCCATCATCTGGAACCTTGCGACCTGGGCCGTCGGGATTCCAAATTCATCATCCCACGCACTGATCGGGTCGATCATGGGGGTCGGAATTGCCAACCAACTCATGGCTCCTGCAGGGGACATCACCTATGGTGTGGACTGGTCACAGGTGCAGAAAATTTTCAGTGCGCTGCTGTTCAGCCCCCTGTGTGGCTTTATTCTTTCCTTTATTCTTTTATGGATTTTCCGCATCGTTCTTCGCCGCCATCTGGCGCTTTTTCGCGCCCCTGAAGGACATAAGCCTCCCCCAGGCTGGATCCGTGCCCTGTTGATTGGAACTTGCACGGGGGTCTCTTTTTTCCACGGCAGCAATGATGGGCAAAAGGGAATGGGCCTTATCATGCTCATTCTGATCGGTGCTGCACCAACATCCTATGCACTCAATCGCGCCATGCCGGAATCTTCAATGCCTGCCTTTGTGCAGGTCGCAAATGAAGCGACCGCTACTTTTCTTGCGCATACAACCGCAGCAAACCAACCAAACATCGAAAATGCCCGCAATATCGTGACCGCAGCACTTCGCAATAAAAATATTGCGCAGCCAGAGGTCTACAATGCGCTGGCCGTCATTTCACATGGAATCACAGCTTCGGTCTCCAACTATAAATCACTCAATGCCATTCCCGCAGCGCAGGTGCCTAACGTCCGTACAGACATGTATCTGGTCGCTGACGCCCTTCGCGTCCTGAAACAGGAAAAAATCTTTTCCGGAAACGAGGCCCCCACACTCCAGACATTCGCACAAGATCTCAATGCGAGCACCCGCTTCATTCCCCTCTGGGTCAAGATAGCTGTCGCATTTGCGCTTGGCATGGGCACGATGGTCGGCTGGAAACGCATCGTCGTCACTGTTGGCGAAAAAATCGGCAAAACACATCTGAATTATGCTCAGGGTGCCTCCGCAGAATTGATTGCCATGGGCACGATCGGTCTTGCTGAAGGATATGGCTTGCCTGTCTCGACCACCCAGATTCTTTCAAGCGGCGTCGCCGGCACCATGGCTGCACAAGGGTCTGGCCTACAATGGACCACTTTGAGAAACATGGGCATGGCGTGGATCATCACTCTTCCGGCCGCCATGTTTATCAGCGGAATACTTTTTTTCATTTTCAAGCATATTTTCTAGGAAAAATTCATCACAGGATGATCCGGAACACATTTCTGATCATCCCGTTTGCCACTGAAATCGACAGGGTTTCCCATCGAAAATCCTGATCAAAACAGCGCACGATAAAAGAAACCCTCTATTTATAGAAAAAAGGAACAGAAAGATGGGTGAAAATTTTTCCATCCCGCCTGAACTGACCAAAGAGGTACGCAATCATATTCGGGAAGAAATCCTCGACGATCTTGATGAAGAGTTTGAGCTTTCATATGGAGAGGATACTCCCAACAGCCTTTATGATGACAAGAACAGAGCCTTTCGACGCCTCTATTTCAAGGAACTGATCCATCTTCAGGGCGAACTGATTAAATTACAGGATTGGATCTCGGCCACAGGACATCGGCTGGTTGTTCTGTTTGAAGGACGCGATGCCGCAGGCAAGGGTGGCGCCATCAAACGGATCACACAACGTCTGAATCCACGCACCTGCCGCGTTGCAGCGCTTCCCGCCCCCAATGATCGCGAACGCACACAGTGGTATTTCCAGCGTTATGTCGCGCATTTACCCGCAGCAGGAGAAATCGTTCTGTTCGACAGAAGCTGGTACAACCGTGCTGGCGTCGAGCGCGTTATGGGTTTCTGCAATGATGAAGAATATGAAGAATTTTTCAGATCTGTTCCCGAATTTGAACGCATGCTGGTTCGCAGCGGCATACAGATCGTAAAATTCTGGTTCTCAATTACCGATGATGAGCAGGAAGCACGTTTCCGCTCCCGCATCGAAGATCCACTCAAGCAGTGGAAACTCAGCCCCATGGATCTGGAAAGTCGACGTCGATGGGAAAAATACACTCTTGCCAAGGAAATCATGCTGGAACGTTCCAGTATTCCCGAAGCACCCTGGTGGGTCGTGCAGGCAGTCGATAAGAAACGGGCAAGACTCAACTGCATCTCGCACCTTTTGTCTCTTGTTCCCTATGCGCCTGTTTCACGAAGCGAAGTCATCCTTCCAGAACGTGTTCATCATCCGGACTACGTAAGGCAACCCACAGATGAAGACATGATTATCCCTGAAATTTACTGAAAACTTCAAATTTTCAGAATAATATATTCCTCTCATCTATCCGTCGAGAGAAACGACCGACCGCTTCCATGAGTGACGGACACCAGCTTTTCTTCTTCCAATATAGAAGGAAGAAGAAAAGACATATACAAGAAGGTGTTTGGAAGAACCCAATGAATCTATCTTCAAGAAACCATAGGAAATCTTCTGGACACGCGTCGAACCAGATCAGCCTATATCGGATTCAGGGGCTTATGACTGCTCCAGAGTTTCAAAAAGAAGATTGCGGAAACCTTCACCGGAGCCACCAATGCAAAGATTGACATTGGGTGGCGGTGTCGGTTCGCCATTATAACGGTTATCTCCAAACAGCATCGTTCCACGCGTCAGAGAACCGTCCAACTCAACTTTCATCGCAACTGCCTCATATTGCGTAGCGATAGACGGATTGATAACGATGGCTGCCGCAAATGGATCTGCATTAACCGAACCCGCTGCATGGCGTGCTTGCATTTCAAATGTCAGACGCAGCTTGTTCGACGCCATGAAAAAACGGCTTCGTGGCGTGTTCATCTTTGCAATCCGATCATAATCGGCCTGAACCAGCAACGATGGATCCTGTGGCGTTCCACTAAATAATGCCCCCCCGAACATCACCAGCGGCGCACCCGAACCAAGCACGATAGACACAGCTTCAGGATCGACCATGGCGTTGAAGCCCGGCACGGGACTGGATCTGCTTCCTCCGACAAAAACAATTCCCTTGAGTGCATGCGCCATATCCGGATCGCGTAACAACGCCGTCGCGACATTGGTCAGGCCACCCAGAGCCAGAATCACCACTTCACCAGGATGAGCGTGAACAATGCGCCTCATGGCATCAATGGCATGCTCCGGGTCGATCTTCTGTTTAACATCGGGAACATGCACATCTCCCAAGCCATCCGGTCCATGAATGAAAGATGCCGCGGGATAGGGCCGGTTGAGAATGGGGTGGGGCACGCCAGCATGCACAGGAACCTGACCAGATTTACCAGCCAGATCGACGACATACAGCGCATTACGCAGTTCCTTGGCGTAGCCAATATTTCCCGGTGTGACAGTCACTGCTTCAACACGGAGATTACGTGCGCTCAGGGCCATGAGCAAAGCAATCGCGTCGTCATTGCCTGGATCAGTATCCACAATGACCCGATGATTATTCAACAGGCGTGGAAGAACCACTGATGACACACCGGGTTCCTCCGCCATCGCAGCCACTCCAGATAGGGCAGCTGTTGCGGCGGCACAGCCAAACAAAGAACGACGGGCTATTTTCATGAGGTATAATATTCCATGTTGATAACGTATTATCACAGAATGATCGCGACCTGAAAAGATCCAAATTATCATCAAACAAAAAATCAAGGAAGATTACATAACAGAATATCTATATTCATATTTATTTGAAATTATCATGAAAAAATATGTATTTTTACAATAAATGATTTATCATGCGAGGCAGGCAGAGGCTTTATCAAATTCCACTGATGAAAGAAAATTTCTTCGGAATACGATATTCTCTTCCAAATATATGGAAGCATAGAAATACGCTCTCCACAGAAGAACCTGTATGATTACAAAACCCACTCTATTTGACCATATTGACGCCGAAGATTGCTCCGTATTTTTATCATTATCGCTGATATACACGACATATTCAGGTTGAGCGCCCAGAAACATCAATCCAAGAAAATCATAACAAAACAAAAATGGGCTGCTCCCTCAGGAAACAGCCCATCCAGACAATAATAGACGCCCTTATCAGGCTTCCATCACCAGACTGGTCCCATCGCGTCCCATCCCCAAGGACCCCAGTCCCAGTCTCCACCAGTATTCTGATAATCCAGCGCTGTATCCTGTTCTTCATTGGCCAGCGATCTGGTCTGCTTGTACTGCTCATATTGCCCATAGGCCTGCTGAGAGCCAACATACACACAGCCACAAACTGTTGGATCCGCATAAAGGTAGGAAACCTTATCCCCCTTTACCACGCGGATGAACTTATAGGGCGTCAGCTTTGCAAAAGCAGCTTTTTGCGCAGGTGTCTCAACTGTCTTTTCGACAAAACCTGCCGCTGCAAGATGATTTTCCTGGTGCGTCACAAGCTCCTGATGCGTTTCACACGCGACAAGAGGGAAAGCACATCCAATAGCCAGTAAAGAGCGCCGCCAAACAGTCATTCGAGACTCCGTTTTATCATACGATCTGACCGCTTCCGGATCACATCCGAAACCAGCCAGTCCCTAACGCTTTTCCACCTGCACAAGTTGCAGCATCAGATAAAAAACATTTGACTTCATATTTGTCACATTTTTTATCTTTGCGAACGTCTCACAAAATAGACCAGATCCACAACCTTAAACTCAACTCTCTCCATTCAGAGTTTTCCTGCACTCTGTCTCCGGCTATGTCAGAAGTCCGATGACGCCCTCCTCTCTCCACTCCCTGTTCCCGGAACCCGAAATGCCACGCGTGGCTGTGCTGCTTCCGCTGCCATTTCAGGGAACGCTGGATTACATGGATCCGGGGCTGCATCTCCTTCCCGGAGATATCGTCACGGTGCCACTTGGCAATCGACGTGAAACCGGGGTCGTCTGGGACAGCACTCAAAATCTGCCGGCAGATCTCGCTACACGAGACAATCCGCCGGAAATTGCAGCATCCCGGCTCCGGCGCGTTATCGGCCGCCAGAACCAACCACCACTGCCAACCAGCCTCCGCCTGTTCATCACATGGGTCGCGGCCTATACAATCGCTCCACCCGGCATGGTGCTGGCCATGTGTCTGAAAGCGCATCTCCGTGGCACGGATGCCCCCGATCTGACTGGATGGACGGCCGCAGCCGATCTTCCCGAAAACCTTCGAATGACCCCCGCCCGTCGCGCCGTTCTGGAAGCTCTGAGTAACTACAGGCAGATGACCACTTCTGATCTGAGCAAAGCATCAGGCAGCAGCAGCGCGGTCATCAAGGGACTGGCAGACGCAGGCGCCATCACTTCCGTCATATTGGGCTCGAAACTGCCTTTTGGCCGTGCCGATGCGGCCTATTGCCCACCCCGCCTCGCGGATGAACAGGCCATGGTTGCAACCGCCCTCCGTGAAGCCGTCAATAACGCCTGTTTTTCCGCCACGCTGCTGGAAGGTGTGACCGGTTCCGGAAAAACCGAGGTCTATCTGGAAGCCGTCGCCGCAGCGCTCGACGCCGGAAAGCAGGCCCTTGTTCTGCTCCCTGAAATCGCTCTTTCGGCCCAATGGGTCGAACGCTTTGCACGTCGTTTCGGAACACGCCCCGCAGTCTGGCATTCCGAACTGGGGCAGAAGGCACGCGCCCTGACATGGACCGCCTGCATGAATGGCGCAGCGCAGGTGGTCGTCGGTGCACGCTCCGCGCTATTCCTGCCCTTCATCAATCCCGGCGTCATCATTGTGGACGAGGAGCACGAGACCTCCTTCAAACAGGAAGACGGCGTGATGTACAACGCCCGCGATATGGCCGTTCTTCGCGCCCGTCAGGCCAATATCCCAATCGTTCTGGTCTCCGCCACACCCAGTCTGGAAACGCTCACAAACGCGCGCAGCGGGCGCTATCGCCATCTGGAACTTCCCTCACGTCATGGCGGCGCACAGATGCCGGAGACCCACATCATCGATATGCGGGCAGATCCGCCGCCACGTGGCCAGTTCCTCTCTCCCCGTCTGATTGATGCCCTGAATACGACTTTCGCACGCGGCGAACAGGGCATGCTCTTTCTCAACCGCCGAGGCTATGCCCCCCTGACCCTGTGTCGTGTCTGCGGACATCGTTTCCAATGCCCGGACTGCACGTCCTGGCTGGTCGAGCATCGAGCCCGCGGCATCCTGACATGCCATCACTGCGACCATACGGAGCCCATGCCCCGCATCTGCCCGGGATGCGCCTCCGAAAACAGTCTCACGGCCATTGGCCCCGGCATTGAGCGGATTACCGAAGAGGCACAGCATCTTTTCCCCGATGCACGCATTCTGGTCATGGCGAGCGATATCCAGAATGGCCCCACAGCAATGGCCGATGCAACAGCACGTATTTCCCGGCGCGAAGTCGATCTGATCATCGGAACGCAGATTGTCGCCAAAGGGTGGCATTTCCCGCATTTGACACTTGTTGGCGTCATAGATGCCGATCTTGGGCTGGCCGGAGGAGATCTTCGTGCTGGCGAACGCACGGTCCAGCTGCTGCATCAGGTCGCCGGACGTGCGGGACGCGCCGAAGCCCCGGGCACAGTGCTACTGCAAAGCTATTCCCCCGAACATCCTGTCATGCAGGCTCTCCTGTCCGGTGATCTGGCGACCTTCATGGAACGCGAAGCCGATCAGAGACGCCCGGGGCACTGGCCACCTTTCGGGCGACTCGCCGCTTTGATCATCAGTTCAGAAAAAGAGGCCGCATCCGATCAGGTCGCAAAAGCGCTGGGGCGCAGCGCCCCACAAGGCGACGGGGTGCAGGTTCTCGGCCCTGCCCCCGCACCGCTTGCCCTCCTGCGTGGACGCCATCGCCGCCGTCTTCTTCTCAGGACACGGCGGGATATCGCAGTGCAGCCAATTATTCGAAACTGGCTCGCTTGCGTGGATATTCCTTCCTCGGTTCGTGTAGATATTGACGTGGATCCGGTATCATTCCTCTGAACTGGCCTTGCGTAAAACCGCGCTCTGCATGAAATGAGCCCCATGTCGTATGCTGTGAAGGAAATATTCGCCACTCTTCAGGGAGAAGGCGGGCAGACCGGACGTGTTGCCGTGTTCTGCAGGTTCGCCGGATGTAATCTCTGGTCGGGCCGCGAGGAAGACAGGACGAGCGCCGTCTGTCAGTTCTGTGATACGGATTTTATCGGCACCGACGGGGAAGGCGGTGGGAAATTCGCATCCGCGACACTGCTGGCCGATGCCATCGCGGCCACGTGGCCCGGTCCGGATAAAAACCGACGCTTCGTCGTCTTCACAGGCGGAGAACCCGTGCTCCAGCTCGATGCCGCATTGATCGATGCCATCCACGCACGCGGCTTCACCATCGCTGTTGAAAGCAATGGCACCCTTCCGGCACCAGAGGGCATCGACTGGTTGTGCATCAGCCCGAAAGCCGGTTCAGAACTGGTGCAGACATCAGGTGCGGAACTGAAACTGGTCTGGCCCCAACCGGACGCCCAGCCAGAGCAGTTTGCACACATGGACTTCTCACAATTCTGGTTGCAGCCCATGGATGGACCGGATCAGGCTGCCAACACGCAGACCGCGACTGAATATTGCCTGAAACATCCACAATGGCGACTGTCGTTGCAAACGCATAAAATGATCGGGATTCCCTGATATGCAGCCAGCCTCATCACAGGACATCTCCGTTCCAGCCAACGAATCCGCTCTTGTGCTGTTCTCCGGCGGTCAGGATTCCGCAACCTGCCTGGCCTGGGCGCTCTCCCGTTTCCAGCGCGTTGAAACGCTCGGTTTTGATTATGGACAGCGCCATCGGGTCGAACTGGACTGCCGGGAAACACTCCGTCAGGGCATGAGCCGGATCAATCCCCAATGGGAACAGCGGCTCGGACCGGATCACACACTGCCCCTTCAGGCTCTGGGACAGGTTTCCGAAACAGCACTAACCCGGGAGAGTGAAATCTCCATGGCCGCAACCGGCCTGCCAACCACCTTCGTGCCCGGTCGGAACCTGATTTTCCTCACCTTCGCTGCAACACTGGCATTCCGACGCAATATCCGTCACATTGTCACCGGCGTGTGCGAGACGGATTACTCCGGTTATCCGGACTGCCGCGACGATACAATCAAGGCGCTGCAGGTCGCACTGAATCTCGGAATGGACACGCGGCTGGTCCTTCACACCCCGCTGATGTGGATCGACAAAGCCGAAACATGGCGAATGGCCGAACAAACCGGCAGCAATGCACTGGTTGAACTGATCCGTGATGAAAGCCACACCTGTTACCTTGGAACACGTGGCACCATGCATCCATGGGGACATGGCTGCGGCTCCTGCCCGGCCTGTGATCTGCGCCGCGCAGGATGGGAACGTTACAAGAGCCATGTCTGACCTGACTGTCCCGGATCTGATCTTCACCCGTCGGTTTTCGATGGGGCATCGTCTGATCCATGATGCAGGCGAAAGCTGTGCCCTGCCGCATGGCCATAATGAATTCGTCACCGTACGTCTGGAAGCCACTGCCCCCAGACCTCTCGATGGCGCAAACAACATGGTCGTGTCTTTCCGTCAGGCCAAAACCGCCTGGCATCGCTTCGTTGACGAGAGACTGGATCACGCGCTGCAACTGGCCGAGGACGACCCTCTGCTCGCATGGTTTCGCACGCATGAACCCCATCGGGCCGCACGGATCGTCGTAACACCCGGCGATCCGACGACGGAGATGATGGCCTGCCTCATGAAAGCCAAGCTGGACGCCATGCTGCATGCAGATGGTGGCCTTCTCCGATGCAGAACGATCACCCTGCAGGAAACACCGACCAACACGGTTGAGTTCAGTGGCGATCCCCTGTCACTGATTCCCGCACCCCGTCCGCCAGAGCATTGCTGGTGGCGGCGTGCCGATATGTCGATTCAGGACTGAACGCAGCCCTCTCCCGGTTGCAGGACTTTCTCTCCCGCGACAGACGGGCTACATCCCCGATAGCTACGGTTTTCCGGCTTCCAACACGATCGGCCGAAAACCTGAACGGGAGAGGCCTGCTTCGTGACCCTGTCAGAAAATGCTTACGCCAAGATCAATCTTTATCTGCATGTGACGGGGAAACGCGCAGACGGCTATCATCTTCTGGACAGCCTTGTCGTCTTTTCCGACGCCTGCGATCGCCTTGATGTTTCCGACACGGGCACTGCCGGTCTGAGCATCACCGGACCTTTTTCCGCGACACTCGCCAGCGATTCCAATGACGACAATCTCGTTATACGTGCCGCGAAACTTCATGCCGTGGCCTCTAGTCAGGCGTTTCGCAAACATCTGATTCTAGAGAAAAACCTTCCCGTCGCTTCCGGCATCGGTGGCGGATCTTCAGATGCCGCCGCAGCCCTCCGCCTTCTGAACAGGACAGGCAGTTCCACGTTGCCGATTGAAACCCTGCTCTCACTTGGTGAAAAGCTGGGGGCGGATGTTCCCGTCTGCATCGCACAAGATGCCGCACGTATGGGCGGCATTGGCGAAGTCCTGACGCCCGCGCCGAAACTCCCCAATTGCGGAATGATCCTGATCAATCCCGGCACAGGCGTTTCAACACCAGAAGTCTTCCGTGCCCGGCAGGGAGATTTCACCCCTCCCCCGGAACTGCCCGCCGAGTGGTCCGACACGATCTCCATGTGCGCTGATCTCGCACGGACAACGAACGATCTTGAAGAACCCGCAGGCACGATCTGCCCCCCAATTCTTGATGTTCTGGCCGCATTGCGGAGCCTTCCCGGCTGTCGTCTGGCACGGATGAGCGGCTCCGGTGCAACCTGTTTCGCACTGTTTGACTCCCCGGATGCTGCACGTCATGCTGCCACAACACACAGGAAATCTCTGGAAAATCCGGGCTGGTGGGTCCATGCTGGTGGTCTGGCCAAGGCCATCTGATCAGGTTCGAGACACAGCAGGTCTTAAAATATATAACTCTGCTCACTATCTGAATCGCATGACCTGTTTCACATCGCGTAGCATCAAAGAGTGCAAATATTATGAGTTCACCAATTCATATCTCATTTGACGCCAAACTCAGACAGATCACGCTGACCTCTGACAAAGAAGAAGATGCGCCAGTTCTTACGGTCGAAGCGGAGCAACTGGCCCATCTCATCAATGCTCTGGGCATGATACAGCAGCAGATGCGGGCTGGAACGACACCGCCATCAATGGAAGGTGTCCGTTTCACGCCCGTCCGACAGACACGCTGGGTTCTGCAACCCGACGATGGCTCCGATGGGTCCATACTGGCATTCCAGCACCCAGCCTTTGGCCCGGTCGGAATGGTCCTGACATCATCCGATGCCGATCGACTTGCTGAAGGACTGATGTTGCATCACAAGCTGAATCACGCACAACGCCCTGATCCCAATAAGATGAACTGAATCTTCCTATAGGGTTACAGTCATATTCACGCCGACAATCAATTCATGTGACATGACACGCCCAGTATCGGCATTTCGGGACATTCCACTGGGATGAAGGAAATACTGCAAATCGGGCTGCAAAATGAGATAAGGCGTCAATGCCGCCTGATACGTGATCTCAATATGCTGTTCTGGCTTTAACTGATACGGGACCGCCGCACCCATCCTGTCCTGATCCTGCACATTGCGGATCGCATCCCGACTGTAAAAGCTCGCACCCCATGCAACACCGATCGTATCGTCTGTCCGACCGGGAACAAGCCCGTCAAACGTCAATCCGCTCTCCATTTCAAGATCGAAAGCACTATGACTGGAGCGGCTCACAAGGGGGCGGGCGAAGAAACTGATTGTTTTTGCTGAGCCTGGGCTCTGACGCCAGATCATCTGGTCAATCACGGCATACCATGTCCAGTCACCACGATGATAACGGGGAATGCCGCTGCTTTCAGGACTGGCCAGCAAATGACCCTGTGCGTCATAGCGTCTGTCTGGAAAAGAACCGCTGTCATAAAGAAAACCCACTTTCCAGGTTCCGGGCAGAGAAGGTGCATTTTCTCCTGACACGATTTTCCCAAGATCGACATGGTAATGGATCTCTTCCATGAAAAGCGCCCCAGTGCCTGTCGAAAACAGCAGTCCAGACGGATCATTCTGCAAAGGTGTCGTCCGGCTGTAAAATGACGAACCGGTAGGATTATCGTCCGCAACGAGACTCATCAGTGTCCACGCTTTGGTCGGTGCCCATTTCACACGAACCGCCGGCGATGAAAAAGGCCATGACGGACCTCCGGCATAGAGATTGTTCGATGTCGATAAAGGCCAGCCAAAACTGGCGTTCAGAAACAGGGACGCGTTGTCACTGACCAGAAACTCCGTGTCCGGGTCGATGACTCCCATTCTGATATCAACAGAATCTTTCAGAAAGCTTTGACCGTACCACACTTCGAAAAGGCGCGTGGAGCGCCCCACACTATATCCGCTGAAACCGTTCAGAAGTGCAGGATACTGACCGGACAATAAGCCCGACCTGATCTGCAGAGCACTGATATGGAACAATCCTCCCCGCCATCCGAACATCGGCCAACTGTCGAGCGACAGTGCCAATGCCGTCACCCCGTCATAGGTGCCTCCCGAAGGCAGACTTCCGGCAACAGCGCCCCACGCTTCTTCAGTGTCATATAAAACAAGATCTATCCCATGATCAGCCAGCCAATCCCGACTGCCCCACGCATTTCCCAGAAGATCAGACGAAAAATCTCTTTCGGGCACTATCTTGCTGACGACAGGAGGAGGAAGAGGAACACCGGACCGCAGAATATCCGTGGATAAAGGCGTCACAGCCGCTTGCGCCTGCGATATTCCCCCGGCAAGGACCCCGGAAACCACGATAATAAACCACGAGCGAGAGAACATTCTCGAAAACGCCTTGCCTCCTGATTGCGCCAGAAAAAAGATAAAATAAAAATCTTTTTGGTAGGACTGGCACCTCTTCATTCATATCATAGTCTTCAGAACCATCATGTGAAGGATTGAAGCTCGAGAGAGCGGGCAGGAAACAGCACAACAGCATTGCTTTGTCAGAAAACGACACCTTCCCTGCTTCGATCAAGGCAACAGTTGAGTCTTTCACTGTAGATCGACAGGATGCCCGCCACCACAAGACACGCGATCAAGCAGTCGGAATCCCACGTAATGACTGGCAGCCAATCACCTGCGTTCCAGTCTATCTCCACCCAATAGGACATTGATGGGAAAGCATCGTATTACTCATCTGGGAAACAGGAATTCCTTATGAAAAAACTCCGCAATCCCGGTGCATACGCTGAGAGTTCTTTGAGTTTTCCTTGAGCTTATTCGCTCCCCACCATAGCGCAAAATGAGCCCTTAATAATGGCCGCCATGGGGAGGTGCCGTGGAACATCCGGTTCGGATTTACAGATTAAAAGGAAAAGATATAGCGATCGCAGCCTACACGCCTGTTTTGATGGGAGCATATTAGGTGTGGCAAGAAAGTAAAAAACCTTGAAAGGAAGTCTCATTTGGTTCTGCAGAAAGATCTTCAACCTCATTCAACTCGTGCGCAGCATTCCACACGTTTGGCATTTCTTATTGCAGGCTTCGCCGGGGCTGCCTGGGCACCGATTATTCCTTATGTAAAATTTCGATGTGGTTTGAGTGATGCCCATCTAGGACTTCTACTGCTGTGCCTTGGTGTAGGTTCGATTGTATCCATGCCGGTAGCCGGAAGCTTGGCAGGTCGTTACGGCTGTCGCTGGATCATTGCAATTGCAACCCTTGCAATCTGTTCGTCTTTCCCAGTTCTGGCCTCTTCTGCTTCGATACCTCTTCTTGCGATCGCATTGATCGTGTTCGGGGCGGGCGTTGGAACTATTGATTGTGTCGTTAATGTTCAGGCGGTCATTGTTGAACGTGCATGCGAACGAACAATGATGTCCGGCTTTCATGGCCTTTTCAGTGTGGGAGGCCTTCTTGGAGCGTTAGGTGTCAGTAGCCTGCTCGCTCTTGGACTTTCTCCAGAAATCGCCTCTGTATTAGTCGCAGCTTTATTGGTTCTGAGCTGTAGTCTTGCTCTTCCAGGTTTGCTTATGGGACAGACCAATTCGGAAGA
Source organism: Acetobacter sp. (assembly GCA_012517935.1). Lineage (GTDB taxonomy): Bacteria > Pseudomonadota > Alphaproteobacteria > Acetobacterales > Acetobacteraceae > Acetobacter. Next base: position 20,162 of record JAAYUA010000086.1, read on the forward strand.
AAGCGCTTCATTTGTATTGCCACACGGTGTTGTCCTCACGATTGGTATTATGTGTTTTATTGTTTTTCTCACCGAGGGCTCAGCTATAGATTGGAGTGCTGTTTTTCTTGCGACAGCTCGCCATGTTGATATGCGATACACAGGATTAGGGTATGTTGCATTTGCCAGCACCATGACAGTGGGCCGACTGCTCGGTGATCATCTTGTAAGTCGTGTTTCAGGGCGTTTGTTAGTTACAGGCGGAAGCTTATTATCTGCTGTGGGAATGTTTCTGATTGCAGTAGTGCCTATATGGCAACTCACTTTATTTGGTTATGCGCTCGTAGGAGCAGGATGTGCCAATGTTGTGCCAATCCTTTACTCCGCAGTGGGACGCCAACATTATATGCCTGAACATCTTGCCGTTTCTGCCATCACAACCCTTGGATACTCAGGAATTCTAGCTGGTCCTGCAGCTCTCGGGTTTATCGCTCAGGTCACTGACCTTTCACTTGCACTTGCACTTGTGGGAGGCCTCCTGGCTATCGTTTCTGTTATGGGAATGTTGATTCCTCACACTCTGCTGCACAATAGGTCATCTTAGTATTCCGTCTAAAAACTAAATGAACGAATTCGATCCTCATCGTGACATGTTCTATCTCAGAAGTTCGGATGCAGATTGCAGATCGTAAA
>JAAYUA010000087.1 GCA_012517935.1 Acetobacter sp.
CCGCGACGGCTCGCAAGTTCGGTGGTGAAGGCATCGGTCTCTGCCGCACCGAGCACATGTTCTTCGGTCCTGACCGCATCGGTCATGTCCGCCAGATGATCATGTCCACGGAATCGGATGAGCGCGCCCGTGCAATCGACGCACTGCTGCCCTTCCAGCGCGATGATTTCACAGCCCTGTTCCGCATCATGGCCGGTCTTCCTGTCACGGTCCGTCTGCTTGATCCGCCGCTGCATGAATTCCTGCCGCACGGCGAACAGGAACTGGTGGAAGTCGCTCGCGCTCTGGGCAAGGATGTCGAAATCCTGCGTGCCCGTCGTTCGGCCCTTTCCGAAGCCAACCCGATGCTTGGCCATCGTGGTTGCCGCCTTGGCATCTCCTATCCCGAAATCTACAACATGCAGGTTCGGGCTATCATCGAAGCCGCAATCGCTGTTTCCAAAGAAACGGGCAACGCGATTGTTCCGGAAATCATGATCCCGCTGGTCGGCATGAAAACGGAACTGGAGCGCACACGCGCTGCGGCCGAGGAAACTGTTCAGGCGGTCTTCGCGGAAAAAGGCGTCACTCTGGAATATCTGATCGGAACGATGATCGAACTGCCACGCGCAGCCATCACCGCCGGTCAGATCGCAGAAGTGGCTGACTTCTTCTCCTTCGGCACCAATGACCTGACACAGACGACACTGGGTCTGTCACGTGATGACGCCGGTTCATTCCTGCCATTCTATGTTGATAACGGCCTTCTTCCGAAAGACCCGTTCGTCTCCATCGACCGCGAAGGCGTCGGTTCGCTGGTCCGTATGGGCGCTGAAAGTGGTCGTTCCACAAAGCCGGCTCTCAAGCTTGGCGTCTGTGGCGAACATGGCGGAGATCCGGATTCCATCGCCTTCTTCGAAAGCGTTGGCCTCGACTATGTCTCCTGCTCACCGTTCCGCGTGCCGGTAGCCCGTCTTGCTGCGGCACAGGCTGCCCTGACGCAGAAAAAGGCGGAGAAAGTTTCTTCCTGATCTGAAAATGCTGCCCTCTCCGGAGGGCGCATATTGCCAGACCAGACCAAACCCTCCGGCCTTTCTGGTCGGAGGGTTTTTTATTCTGGCTGAAGAAACATTTTCTCGCATTTGCCGCGCTGCCCACATGCCCATAATGTTCATGCAGCACAGACATCATTTGAGGGACTGGACAGGCCCATGAACGGAAAACCCTTTATTCTTCACATGGTATCCGAAGGCACGGGACAGACACTGGAAGCCATGTCACGCGCATGCGCTCCCCATTTTCCCGGCACCCAGTTCGATATCAGACACTGGAATCTGATCCGTACCCAGGGACAACTCCAGCGTGTTATGGAAGCCATCGTTGCAGAACCCGGTCTTGTTCTGTCTTCCCTGATTGATCGCGATCTGGAACATGCGCTGGAAGATGGCTGCAAGAAAATCGGTGTTAATGTCCATGACATCATGACCCCGACATTGCAGCTTCTGGAACGCGAAACCGGCGAACACGCCTCCGGGCGCCCGGGCAGCCAATATGTCATGGACAGCGGATATCACCGCCGCATCGACGCCATGCATTATGTTCTTGAGCATGACGACGGTCAGTTGGCCCGTGGTCTGACCGGGGCTGATGTCGTTCTGGTCGGCGTTTCCCGTGTATCGAAAACCCCAACCTGCATCTATCTCGCCAATCGCGGAATTCGCGCTGCCAATGTTCCTCTGGTGCCGGACACTCCCCTGCCACCGGAACTGTTTTCACTTGATGTTCCCGTCATCGGGCTGACGATCGAAACCGATGCGCTGGTGGAAATCCGCCGCAATCGACTGGGCACAATGGTGCGCGACGGTCAACGTGTCGCAACCGGACTGGGCAGCCCCGATTACATCAATCCGGAAAAAGTCCGCGAGGAACTTCTTTGGGCGCGCAGGCTCTGCTCAAAACACAAATGGCCGGTCATTGATGTCACACGGCGATCCATCGAAGAAACCAGCGCCGCCATTCTGGACAAGCTGCAACATCCAAAATTGTAAGAAATACCTGCCCAACCACAGCCAGCCGTACCTGACAGTTGACCCCGATCGGGGCGCTGACTACTCCGGCAGAAGTTTTTACCTGCGACAACCAGCAGGCATTCGACCACCGGAGAACAGATGAGCGCCCGCCAACCCGACATCAGCCATATCACCCTCCATCAGAATGATCTGCCGGATGGGCTGGATTTGGGGACAATGGTGGCAATCGATACGGAGACCATGGGGCTCAACCCCCATCGTGACCGCCTCTGCCTGGTGCAACTTTCTTCCGGGGATGGCACTGCCCATCTGGTGCAGATGATCCCGGACAGGCCGGGAGGAACGCTCCCGCCTGCCCCAAATCTGTGCCACCTGCTGTCACGCCCGGACGTCACCAAGCTGATGCATTTCGCACGCTTTGACGTCGCCGTGCTTCAGCACACACTGAATATCACCGTGGCACCCGTTATCTGCACGAAGATCGCAGCGCGCCTCGTGCGAACCTTTACAGACCGTCATGGCCTTGCAGCCTTGTGTCGCGAACTTCTCGGTGTGGAAATGAGCAAGCAGCAACAAAGCTCCGATTGGGGTGCGCAGGACCTGACACCGGAACAGCTTGCCTATGCGGCGTCGGACGTTCTGTATCTCCATAACCTCTGGGACAGGCTGGAAAATCTGCTCCACCGGGAAAACCGCCGTGATCTGGCTCAGGCATGCTATGATTTCCTGCCCACACGCGCGCGCCTCGACATTCTGGGATATGAAGCTTCCGATATTTTCTCCCATCGCTCCTGAAGTCCCAGCAACAGAAAAAGTCGCTCCATAGTCCTCATGACATTCATCACCCCAGCTTGCATGCAAGAGGAACTTCGTTGGTCACTTTATCGCGCCAGTGCTAAACAACCTCTATGAACGCAACGCCTTCCCCGAACTTTGAAAACTGCATGGCAGCCGCTGTCGCCCGCCGGGTTATAGAGCAGGAGAGATGTGGTCTCCTTGCCCTTGCCGAAGCGTTCAGGGATGAATCGCCGCTTAGTACAGCCTTTGCGAAGGCCGTGAATCTGATTGCGACGCTGAATGGGCGCGTTGTCATCACGGGAATCGGAAAATCAGGACATATCGGTCGGAAAATTCAGGCCACTCTGAGTTCAACAGGCACACCAGCCCTGTTTGTTCACCCGGCTGAAGCCTCCCACGGTGATCTGGGCATGGTGACAGCCAACGATGCCATCATCGCATTGTCCAGTTCAGGGGAATCATCCGAACTCGCTGATATTCTGACACACAGCAAGCGCTTTGCCCTGCCATTGATCGCCGTCACGACACGAGCGGAATCCACACTGGGACGCGCGGCTGATATCATTCTTCTAATGCCGTCTGTCGCAGAAGCATGCCCCATGGGGCTTGCCCCCACCACAAGCAGCCTGATGCAGCTGGCTCTGGGAGATGCCCTCGCCGTGGCCCTGATCGAGCGGCGCGGTTTCACAGCCGGGGATTTCGGCACGTTTCATCCAGGAGGACGGCTTGGAGCCCATCTGAGACGCGTACGTGATCTGATGCGCACAGATGACGCCCTTCCTCTGGTGCGTGAACTCATGCCCCTGCGCGACGTTATCGTTGAAATGACCCATAAGGCGCTTGGCTGCGTCGGCGTCGTCGATGCGGGAGGGAGCAGGCTTCTGGGGATCATCACCGATGGCGATCTGCGCAGCGCTCTGGATCGCGACCTGTCCACAACACAGGCCCAGGACATCATGAATGTTCACCCACTGACGGTCAGAGCCGATATTCTGGGGGCCGAAGCTCTGCGCATGATGAACGACCGACCTCGCCCGATTACATCCCTGTTTGTGCTGGATGAAAATGGCTGTCCCGAAGGTATCGTTCATATTCATGACCTGCTGCGTGCAGGCGTCGCATGAATAACGACGAAAAACAGGGGAACGCACCACGCCGCAAGGATTTCGGACGCTCAGCCGAGCAGATCCGTCAGCAGCGTGAAACGCTGGACAGCACACCAACCCGGTCACGTCCCGTTGTTTCCTCGGAAAGCCTCGCACGCAGACGCATCCTCCTGCGCAGGGCGAAATGGATTCTGCCAGCCGTTGCCATGATGCTGTTGGGTTCCATCGCTGTCTGGCCGGAAATTGACCGTATCATCAGCCATCACAAGACAGCACTGACTGAAGTCACGAAGCTGCATCTGGAAAGCGGCAATCTCTCGGACGCGGTCTATCGCAGCGTCGATACTCACGATCGTCCCTATATGGTTACGTCGAAAGAGGCCCATCAGATCAACGAGGATCGGATTGATCTGACAGCACCCATCGCAGACAGCATCATGCAGGGCGGCAACTGGAATCATCTTTCGGCAAAATCCGGTGTTTATATGCAGCGTTCCCAGATCCTGAATCTGAAAAACGATGTTTCACTCTATCGGGATGACGGCATCATGATGCTCACACCCGTCGCGGACGTCAGTCTGAAAGACGGAGTGGTTGCGTCCGACTCATGGATTCGTGCAGAAGGTCCGTTTGGCGTTCTCGATGCAAAAGGCTACTGGATTTCGCAGCATGATGGCATCGCGCAATTCAGAGGACCGGGAAGGCTTATACTCAATGATGATCGTAGTGCCCCGGCGCACCCGGACAGACGCACTGCCAACACGCAGACTGGTGACAGGACCCATTGAATGCTGATCCCTTTCCGGTCCTCCCTTCTGGCTGGCTTTGTTCTCTGCACATTTGCCCTTGCCTGCCCGCCGCTGACGCATGAGGCACACGCTCAGGCTATCGACCTCTCCCATGGCGGACAGATCACTGTCACAGCCGAAGGCGGCTTTGACTGGGACCAGAACGCACGAAAAGTCATCGCTTATGGTCAGGCACGCGCCGTTCGCGGTGATGTCACCGTCACAGCCGATCGACTGATCGCCTATTATCGCAAGAAAGCCCCGACAGACGGCACGGCCAGCCCACCCAGCAGTTCAGACATGTCAGGGGTTGCAGGTGGTTCCCCCGAAGATTCATGCTCCAACGAGATTTATCGTCTGGACGCCATCGGACACGTGCACATCTTCACCCCGACGGATCAGGCATGGGGTGACAAGGCTGTTTACGATATTGATCAGGCCATTCTTGTCATGACGGGCAAGGGACTGAAGCTCAGCACCCCTCAGGACGTGCTGACAGCCCGCGACAGTCTGGAATATTATTCCGATACACGCGTTTCCATCGCCCGTGGCGATGCGGTTGTCACAACCAATGATCATCGACAGATCCGGGCTGATGTTCTGGTGGGTTACAGTGCCCCGCCTGAAAACAAGCCGGAGAGCAAACCCGATGACAAGAGCGGTCAGACCACAGGTGAACCGTTGGCAAATGGCTCCGGCAAGCTTGAAAAAGTCAATGCGTTCGGCCACGTCCTTGTCCGGACACAGTCTGAAATCATCACAGGCGACCGGGGTGTTTATGTCCCCGACACCGGAATTGCGCGAATCGTAGGCAACGTCCACATCACGCGTGGGCCGAACGAGTTGCAAGGCGCGGCCGCCATCATCAACATGCATACTGGCATCGCAACCATGACAGAAGCGCCCGGCGCACGTGTCAGCGGCCTGATCGTTCCAAATTCGAATCAGGACTCCAGCGACCATGGCCCCTCCCCCGCCGTGAAAGACAAGAAATAATGACCAGTTCTTCTGTCTCCCTTCCCGCCGGCGGAACACAAGGGCTACTCGCCAAAGGAATTGGTAAAACCTATAAAAAACGTGAAGTCGTCCACGATGTTTCCATCGAGGTTCATCGGGGCGAAGCCGTTGGGCTCCTTGGCCCCAATGGAGCTGGCAAGACAACCAGTTTCTACATGATCGTCGGGCTGGTGCAGCCAGATACCGGCACCATCACCCTCGACGGCGCTGATATTACGCATCTGCCCATGTATCGTCGGGCGCGACTCGGGATCGGCTATCTGCCTCAGGAAGCCAGTATCTTTCGTGGCCTGAACGTCGAGCAGAACATCATGGCTGCTCTGGAAGTCGTTGAGTCCGATCCAGATCGACGCGACGCCATGCTCGATGGCCTGCTGGGAGAGTTTGGCATTTCGCATCTGCGCCGCTCGCCTTCGCTCGCTCTTTCAGGTGGTGAACGTCGCCGCCTCGAAATCGCGCGCGCTCTTGCCAGTCAACCAAACTACATTCTTCTTGATGAACCTCTGGCGGGCATCGACCCGATTGCCGTTGGAGAAATTCGTGATCTGGTCTCCCATCTCAAGGATCGTGGCATCGGCGTTCTGATCACGGACCACAATGTCCGCGAAACACTGGAAGTCATTGACCGAGCCTACATCATGCATAGCGGGCAGGTGTTGATGCAGGGCCTGCCTGAAGAAATCGTCGCCAATGAAGATGTCAGACGAGTTTATCTGGGCGAAAGCTTTTCGCTCTGATTCCACCCTTTCACATCCTGATGCATCACACTCTGTTTTCCTGATCGTCACATTACTTTTACTTCATGACAGAACTGACATCAGGAAAATATGGACAGCCGCCCCTCAAACATGCCTAAATCAGCAGTGTCACAGAACTGCAATAGGCAGGTAAAGCGACAAACAAGACAATAAAGCCGCCTCTGCCTGACGCACATGTGGTGTCGTCACATGACTCTGGCGACTGGTTTCCACAGAAAAGGAGCCTGTCAGATGCATATTAATGTTGCAGGCAAACATCTCGATCTTTCAGAAGCACTCAAGCATCGCGTTTCCTCACAACTGAGTTCGATTACCACGCGTTACTTTGAAGATGCTCTCGAAGCCGATGTTACTTTTGGCCGCGCACGTTCATTCTTCACATGCGATATCAATGTCCATGCAGGACGTGGACTCACGCTCCGTGGTGAAGGCGAAGCCTTTGATGCACACAGTGCCTTTGATGATGCGGCAGAGCATATCAGCCGCCGTCTGCGTCGCTACAGAAAGCGTGTTCACTCCCAAGGGCGTTTGACAACACGCACAACACCCTATGCCGAAACAGCCAACAGCTACGTTCTGCAACCATCGGAACCGGAAGAGTCACCGGATACCGAACTGAGCACCAGCGCTCCGACTTATGCCACCATTATCGCCGAACAGAAGACTGATATTGCCTTTCTTCCGGTCAGCGAAGCGGTCATGAGACTGGATCTTTCCGATGGCCCTCTTCTTGTCTTCCGCAACAGCGTCAGTCGACAGATCAATGTCGTCTATCGTCGGGATGACGGTAATATTGGATGGATAGATCCAGTCGTTACCTGAAACACGTTATATATGAAGGCTGTTTTCACAGCCTTCATCTTTCATGTCCGGGCAGTGACGATATTCAGAATCCCATGTCCTGCCATGGTTTTCCCAATGGCCGCGCACCATAATGAGAAATGACTTCCGACGCGGCGACCGACGCAAGGCGACCGCTTTCTTCCAGAGAGCGTCCCGAAGTCAGGCCTGCAAGGAAGCCTGCTGCATAGGCATCACCAGCACCGGTCGTATCAACGACACGTGTCGGAACGGCATTGATATTAATGCGTTTGTTATCTTTCAGGATAACACTGCCTTTTTCTGAACGCGTCAGAACAGCCAGCTCTGTCTACTGCCCAACCAGATCAGCTGCCACATCAAACGAATCTGTCTGATAAAGCGCGCAGATTTCATCTTCATTCGCGAACAGAATATCGACATGCCCCTGAACGAGGTCGCGGAAAGCCTCCCGGTGGCGTCCCACGCAGAATGGGTCTGAAAGGCTCAAGGCAACCTGACGCTCAGCACGGTGTGCCAGTGTCGCGGCACGTCGGAAGGCTTCCTGTGCATGCGGCGGATCGAACAGATAACCTTCCAGATAGGAGATTTTCGCGGCGGACACGACATCCGGCAAAACATCTTCCGGGCTGAACTGTGTGCATGCCCCCAGATAGGTCAGCATCGTCCGCTGCCCGTCCGGAGTGACGAGAACGAGACAGCATGCCGTTTCCGGATTTTCACCCATGCGACCATCAAGCGGCGTCGATGGAAAAGCGACGCCACTCTCACGCATATCCGATGCAAATTTCTGCCCGGCCTCGTCTCTGGAAACCTTGCCAAGATAAGCAACCCGCGCACCAAACTGAGCGGCAATCACACAACTATTTGCGACGGATCCTCCGCCGGCCTCAACCTCCGGCGAGATTTCCGCGCGAACGGCGCGAGCACGTTCACGATCAATCAGCGTCATGCTGCCGGGCACCAGACCTGCCTTTTCCAGAAACGTCTCGTCGACAGGTGCGAGCACATCGGCAATCGCGTTACCTATCCCCAAAATATCATAAATTATTGTCATGCTGAATTTTGCCATCCTTACGCCATAAAAAGATCACAGCAGGTCTGGAGGAACAAATCGGTTCCACTCACCAGTGTCGCTACATCGACAAGATGGAAAAATGCAAATTTCCACAGAAAGGAACCTTCTTTCATCCTGATATCTGACGGCGAAGATATGTAATCCATTATCTTCGGAGATTGACGGTTCCATCACGGCTGACGCTGGGGTACGATCATGTATCCGGCACAGAAATCACTCATAACGTCGCTTTGACGACCGGATTTTCAAAGACTTTGCGGGGAGACAAAGGTGTTCAAGAAACGCAAGCCACAAGAAACCACACAAACGCAGACACCACGGAGCAACGCCTCCCTGTTTCCGACATCCCCGGCAGGACAACCCGGAACAGCATCATCTCAAACACAAAAGGAAAACTCCGCGATGGCACGTCCACCCATACCTTCGGGCATTCCCCAGACTTCCCCTTCCCGCTCTTCAGTCACATCCCCGAAGAAAGAACAGCGGACACTGGTCGTTGGCGCCGGGATCAGCGTTCAGGGCTCCGTCGAAAACGCTGAACGCCTTGTGGTCGAAGGCACTGTCGAAACAACATTGATCAAGGCAACGGAACTGTCCGTTTCGAATGGTGGCCTGTTCAAGGGCGGCATCGAAGTCGAGAATGCAGAAATCTCGGGCACGATTGATGGCACTCTGGTTGTCAGCGGAAACCTGACCGTATGCCGGACCGGACGTCTTCTTGGAAAAGCAACCTGCCGCAGCCTGAAGGTTGAAGAAGGCGGCCAGATCACCGGACAGCTCGAAATGCTCAAACCGGCAGCCGCGCCCGTTTCAGAAGAAACGCAGGTCGACGCAGCCTGAAAAAACAGAAAGGGGCCTCCACTCCCCGCGGGTGCCCCTTTCTGCGTTCGTTCCTGAACCCAAACTCAGGCGACGCTGTCGCGCCTGTCACGTAGCTTGACGTAAGCAATCTGGGCGTGCTCGGCACAATAAGGTTTCCCCGGCAGAGGCGTCGCACCACAAAAATGGAACCCCGGAGTTCCCGGGTCGCCAAGAGGCCAGCAGCAGCTTGGACCACGGCGCTTCGGCTCCGGATCGATTGACACTGAACGCAAGGCCGAACGCGTGCTTGCCCGCGCAGCAGGTTTGGCCTTGGGGGCAGCTTCAGCCGGTTTGGCTTCGGCAGCAGCGACAGCAGGGCTTGCCGGAGTTTCCTTGACCACGCTGGCCGCAGTGTCCACCACAGGTGCCGCAGGAGCCACAACAACCTTCGGCGCCGCTTCGACTGCCTTGGCTTCCGGTGTCACTGCTGCTGGAGTTTCAGCAACCGCCGCCACCTGAACGTCTTTCTTTTCCTCTACGGCCGGTGTTGCCGCAGGCTTCTCCTCCACCGTTCCGGTGCTCTCCGAACCTGTAGCCTTTTTCTGTCGGATCGGAGAAGGACGTGCCGGCAGTTGCAGGCGATGCGCCTTGCCAACCACAGCGTTCTTGGTGAAGCCCAGCGTCCGACCGATCTCGGCTGTGGATAACCCTTGCTCCCAGAGTTCTCTGAGACGGGCAATAGTCTCCTCGGTCCATTCCATGCAGATTATCTCCTTCGACGGAACGACCGTCCCTGTCAGTAATGCCTATGCGAAACACATAAGCGCCGACGATCGGACCCGCAACAGGCGGAACGGTCTGTATCTCTGATAATATGGCTTAAACTGGCAGAAGAACGATCCTGTCGTCTCTGACTGCAAGAGCGACTTCACCATTCCGCAGCGCCAGTGCATCCTTCCCGAAAACCTCACGTCGCCATCCCTGCAGAAGCGGCAGGTCCGGACTGGCATCAAGGGCAAAGCGATCAATATCCTCCGCCGAGGCGACAAGACGGGGGGCAACATTGCAGGCTTCGCACTTCGTCGCAAGCAACACTTTCAGCAAGGCAACCATCGCGGAAGACGGCCGGGCCGCATCTGCCGGACGCGCCTTTGCTGCAACAGGCAATTCAGCATCAGGCAAAGCGCGCGCAGCCGCAATGACAGCCAGCAGGGCATTACCGTGCTTTCCTTCGGCAAATCCCCTTGGAACGCCACGCACACGCGCCAGATCAGCAATGTTTTTCGGCTGGGTCGCTGCTATTTCAAGGACACTTTCATCCTTCAACATGCGCTGGCGCGGAATATTCGAATTCTGGGCCTCCCGCTCACGCCAGGCAGCAACAGCCCGCAGCACGCCAAGCATCCGCCGATTGCTCGTCCGCGCACGTATCCGCTCCCACTGACGTTCCGGATCGACGCGCAAACGATCAGGATCGGACAAAGCTTCCTGTTCGGCAGCAACCCAGGCCGTCCGCCCTTCTTTTTCAAGCTGGCTGCGCAGTTCTTCATAAACATCCCGCAGATGGGTGACATCCGCTGCGGCATAAACAAGCTGCGCTTCGGAAAGCGGGCGATAGGACCAGTCTGTGAAACGGTGGCTCTTGTCGATGACAGCGCCAGTGATCGCACCGACCAGATTGTCGTAGCCAACCTGATCACCATATCCGGCCACCATCGCGGCAACCTGTGTGTCAAATATGGGCGCTGGAAGGCGATCGAACAGATGCAGGAATATCTCAAGATCCTGCCGCGCCGCATGAAAAACCTTTACCACATCCGGCGCATCAAACAGTTTGACCAAGGGGGAAAGATCAATCCCGGGAGCTTCCGCATCAATCAGGACGACTTCTTCCTGACCTGCAAGTTGCACCAGACAGAGCTGCGGCCAATATGTGTGTTCCCGCAGAAATTCTGTATCCACAGTCACATACGGCTCGAGGATCAGACGTCCGACAACATCTTCCAGTTCGGCTGTCGTGATAATAAGACGCGGCTCGGGCGCCAACCGTTTCTGTTTTCTGGCCATGATCCTCTTCCTACACCCCGTCGCTTGCCTGGGAAAGATGCGCTCATCACAAGGCAATATATCTTGACGCAACGGGCAGCACTCTGACAGAGCCGAGAAAACAGTGCAGATGACGGAGTTCCGCCCATGACCGCCCAGAATGACGGCAGCAGCCTTCTCACCCAACTTGGCCAGCACGTTGCTGCACCAACCTCTCCGGAAGAAGCCATTCTCGAGCGTGTTCCCGCTCCATATCCGGGACGGAATTATACCGTCCGCTTTACCGCCCCCGAATTCACGTCGCTCTGCCCTGTCACCGGGCAGCCCGATTTCGCGCACATCGTCATCGACTACATTCCCCGCGACTGGATCGTGGAAAGCAAATCGCTCAAGCTCTATCTGACCAGCTTCAGAAATCACGGCTCATTCCATGAAGCCTGCTCCGTCCAGATCGCTACGACACTGGTGGAACGTCTTGACCCGATCTGGCTGAGAATTGGTGCCTACTGGTATCCTCGTGGTGGAATCCCCATCGATGTTTTCTGGCAGACCGGCGCGCCGCCAGAAGGCGTTTGGATCCCTTCACAGGATGTTCCCGGCTATCGCGGACGTGGCTGATCCCATCCCTTTCACGATCAGACCAACATCTATTGACGATGTGCCCCATCTCGCCCGGATCGAACGCTCGGCCGGGCAGATCTTCCGGAGCATTCCTGAGCTGTCATGGCTTGCAGGGGAAGAACCCCTGCCTCCGGCACGTCACCTTGCCTGCATCAGGAATGGCATCTCCTTCGTTGCAGTGAACCAACTGAACGAACCTGTCGCCTTCCTCGCGGCCACCATTCACGACGGTGATCTCCATATTGAGGAGCTTTCCACCGATGCAACAGCCCAGAACAAGGGCTGCGCACGCGCACTGATCCACGCCACGGAACAGGCTGCAATCCATCACGGCCTCAAGGCGCTGACCCTTACAACCTTCAAGGCTGTGCCGTGGAACGGGCCATTCTATTCACGGCTTGGTTTTGCCGCCGTACAGCCCGGGGATGAGCATCCCCGCCTGACGGCTCTGCTACGCGCGGAAGAGCAGCATGGCTTTCCTCCGGGCACCCGTTGCGCCATGCGCAAGGCTATTCTCAAAACCGGCTAAAAAGCCGTGCATTCTGTCATCCTGCTTCTTTTTTTCCGAACAACCATCCTGCCTGATGGTTTGACTTCCTGACAGAGTTACGATCATGATGATGGTGGAATGGCCTAGTTCGTTCCATAAACCGACCGCAAAATCCCTGCGGTCCCTGAGCAACAGATAATACAAAAGAGCTGTCTTTTCATGATCCCCGCCCTGATGCCGACCTACAACCGTGCCGACCTCGCTTTTGAGCGTGGTGACGGCGCATGGCTGTATACTGCGGAGGGCCGACGATTTCTCGACTGTGCAGCGGGTATAGCCTCCTGCTCGGTCGGTCATGGAAACCCGCATCTGGTCGAAGCCATTTCAACGCAGGCTGCGCGGGTCATGCATGTCTCCAACCTGTTCCGTGTGCCGCAGGCCGAGCGCCTGGCCGAGCGTCTGGTCGCTGCGAGCTTTGCCGACAGCGTCTTCTTCTGCAATTCAGGCGCGGAAGCCAACGAAGGCATGGTCAAGGCCATTCGTCGTGCACAGGCAAAGAATGGACACCCCGAGCGGACCGATCTTCTGTGCTTTAACGGCGCGTTTCATGGACGGACTCTGGCAATGCTGTCTGCCACGGGCAACGCAGCCTATCTGGATGGATTTGGCGAACGCGCACCGGGTTTCGAGCATGTGTCGTTCAACAACATGAATGCCGTCCGCGCTGCAATCACCCCACAAACAGCCGGAATTCTTCTGGAGCCGATTCAGGGCGAAAGCGGTATCAAGGCTGCCGATATCCGTTTCCTGCAGGAATTGCGGAGCATGTGTGATGAATTCGGCCTCTATCTGGGGCTGGATGAAGTCCAGACAGGCATCGGCCGCACAGGAAAACTGTTTGCTCATGAATGGGCAGGCATTGAACCGGACATCTGTTCATCCGCCAAAGGCCTTGGTGGTGGATTTCCGATCGGCGCAATTCTTGCCAAGGAAGAGGTGGCCAAACATCTGACTCCAGGAACTCACGGCACCACCTTTGGCGGAAACCCGTTGGCGTGCGCCGCAGGGAATGCCGTTCTGGATATCATTCTGGCGCCCGGTTTTCTGGAAACAGTCGTGGAGCGCGGACACTATCTTGCTGAGGGTATTGATGCCCTGACCATCGCTTTTCCCGATATTTTTTCCGAGCGTCGGGGACTGGGACTTCTGATCGGCATCAAATGCATCCCTCCGGTCGGCGATCTTGTCACCGCAACACGTGAAGCCGGTCTCCTGACTGTTGCCGCTGGCGACAATGTTCTGCGTCTTGTTCCCCCGCTGACTCTCACGGAACAGGACTGCGCCGATATTCTCTTCCTGTTGCGCAATGCCGCAGAAACACTCCGTGTAGAGGCACAACTGGCTGCACCGGCAGGAGCACTGTCATGAGCGCGGCGCTGTCGATGACCGAGGGGAACAACCTTCGTCATTTCCTCGATATCCGCGATCTGGATACCCGGACACTGCGTCAGATTCTGGATGTTTCAGCCGGTATCAAGGCCATGCAGAAAGGTCGACAGAGGCCACTGCATCCAGCCGCCCCTCTTGCTGGACGCACATTGGGGATCATTCTTTCCAAACCCTCCACACGCACGCGCGTTTCCTTCGAAGTCGGCATCCGGCAGCTCGGCGGAGACGCCGTCGTCCTCACCTCCGCTGAAACGCAATTGGGACGCGGTGAATCCGTTGCCGATACGGCCCGCGTGCTCTCGCGCTTCGTCGATGCTCTGGTCCTGCGCACCGGACGAACAGCCTCCCTGCTGGAATTGGCGCAATGGAGTCAGGTGCCGGTTATCAATGGCCTGACGCCTGATTCCCATCCGGTGCAGATTCTTGCTGATATCCTGACTTTTGAAGAGCACCGGGGTCCGGTCAAGGGCAGGACATTCGCCTGGATAGGGGATGGCAACAATGTTGCCACCTCCCTGATCGAAGCAGCGACCCGGTTCGGCTTCTCCCTGCGTCTGGCGACACCCGCTGCATTCGCGCCGAAAGCCGATATCGTGGCGTGGGCCAGAGCTCAGGGTGGAGACATTATTCTGACGCAGGACCCGAAAGAAGCTGTCAGTGGAGCAGACTGCATCCTGACCGACACCTGGGTCAGCATGTCCGATGAAGATGCTGCTGAACGTATCGCGCTTCTTGAACCTTACAGGGTTGATGCATCCCTGATGAGCCTTGCCGCCAAGGATGCCCTGTTCATGCACTGCCTCCCTGCCCATATTGGGGAGGAAGTCACAGCCGAAGTCTTCGAAAGCCCCGCATCCGTGGTCTTCGATGAAGCTGAAAATCGTCTGCATGCGCAGAAAGGCCTGATGGTCTGGGCCATGTGTGGTGATGACTGGCAGAAATATGGACAGGAGTGAGACACGATGAGTGTTGCTGACAATCCTTCAGACCAGCCCACATCGACAGAAGAAGGATCGTCGGTTCCCGGCTGGCTTGAAGACAGCGTCTCACGGAGCTTTTCCGCCCTTTCTCTCCCCGAGGAAAAAAAGCTGGCTCTGAGCGGCTCCTATCTCGACTGCCTGACCGCGATCGGTCGCGGTTCTGACGTTATGGCCACCTGCGAAGCCTGTCATAACGGATTAATGGAAGCACTAAAGCTTGCTGGCCTCAGCCATGCGGAGCTTGAGACTGTCAGCCGTGATCTGGAAGCCATTGAAGACCAGTTCATCTCGGAAATATAAATTTAGGACACCTGCACGACTCTCTGCCTGAAGGCCCTTGCCTTCTTTCCGTGAAAACCGGAAAATCGACAGAATGATAAGCACACCTGCCTTCCTTGACAGTGACCGTCCAGATGTCCCGAACCTCGTCATCCCACGAGGCGTCACACCCTTCTATCTGGAAGGACAACCCGTTCGCGGCCGCCTGATTCGCCTTGGCGTGCTGGCTGACGCCATGCTGACCCGGCATGACAATCCGCGCCCGGTTTCCGCCCTCGCGGGCCGCGCTCTTGCTCTCGTGGCGGCCCTTGCCTCTTCCCTGAAATTTCAGGGTTCCTTCTCCCTTCAGATCAAGGGCGATGGCCCCGTCAGTCTTCTGATTGTCGACTGCACCGATAGCGGTGCACTGCGGTTCCACGCCCGGGTGTCTCCACTTGAAGACGCGCCAGACCTGCTTTCCGACAATGCCAGTCCGACCGACCGTGACCTGCTGGGCAATGGATATCTCGCCCTGACCGCGGATCAGGGGCCGGACAGCGATCTGCATCAGGGAATTGTCGAAATTTCCGGAGAAAGCCTGGCTGAAATGGCCAGTCATTATTTCTCCACCTCCGAACAGCACGCTGTCCATATCCATCTCGCGGCCGGAATGACAGATGAAGGATGGCGCGCAGGTGCCCTGATACTTGAGCGCATTGCCTCCGATGGCGGCATTCAGAATGACTCGGGTTCATCGGCATCGGATGATGATGCGTGGCACACCGCCACCGTCCTTGCCAAAACTCTGACTGAAGCAGAACTCCTGAGCGACAATCTGCCGCCCGAAACGCTTCTGCATCGCCTGTTCCATGAACAGGATCTTCGCATTGGGCAATCCCGAGCCCTCGCCTATGGCTGCCGCTGCTCTCGCGCCAAGCTGGCCAGTGTACTCGGAACCTTTTCCGATGAGGATCTGGAGCACATGACGGATGACGGCGCCATCATCATGACATGCGAATTCTGCAACGTCGGATTCCGGTTTGACCGGAACGACGTCGGAGCGTCGCGTGACTGAAAGCGGCTCCGTTTCCGCCACAACTACCAGAGAAGGTCCCTTTCGTATCATTGTGGACGGCGTTCGCTGTCCTCTTCTGATCGAAGGGAAGCCGCTGCACCGGTTCGCCCCCGGATGGCAGCCTGTTTTCATGAATACTACGCTTCTGCCGTCCCACTCCCTGCTGCTTCTGGAGCATGGGGAAAGCGGAAGAAAAACCGTCTGGTTTTTGGACGAAATGCTCAATTTTCGCGGGGCTGGGCTCAAGAACCTCGGGACAGATGATCACGCTGAGGTCATGAAGCGGCTTCAGCCACTTTTCCTGATCACAGCCCGCAGTGCATTATTCGCTGCCTCGCGCGCTCGCCCTCCTGAACTGCGCACCCTGAACAGCGAAGCGATAACGCTCTGCTCGTTACTGCTACCCATATGGATGCAGACACTTGAAGCGCCTCGCATTCTGAAAGGCATTCCCGCAGCGGGGCTGTCTCTTTCACCCGGCCCTCTGGCTGAAAATGGCAATACCCCGATCTCTGTGCCTGCAGCCCGACTGCAACTGCTTGCAGATATGGAACTCGCCACAGACCATGAACACAGCGTTCCCGTCCTTGCCCCCTGCTCCGGAACCGCTCTTTACGGAACTTTCTGTGTAAAAAATGATAGTTTCATTATCCAGAGATTTTCGGACATCACAAACGGGCAGGTGTTTTTCATCGGCTCCATGAAGACAGCGGCACCGAATTCTTTCGTTCCTTTCCTGTTTTTCCCGGCCGAAAACATAATTGTGCTGTGTGTGCAGGATGATGAGACGTCGGCATCTGAAATAGCGCTGGCTTCCCTGCCAGCCCTTCTCTGCGAAGCCTATCTCTCCCGTCCTGAAGGCTTTTCCAACACCATGACCCAGTCCTCGCTACTCAGCTCCATGCAGCTTGGAGCCGTTTCTTCTCTGGGGGTGAGACTTCCCTCACTTCCTTCCGAGGCCCCGGAATACGCGGGAGAAGACTGGCAGGACACTGTCACGGAAATTTCCAGAATATTCACATCTTCCTGGTCAGACTCACCCACTGTGGCGGAAAGTGAGACAGAAGAAGAAGGAAACCAAGAATGAGCTTTTTCTCTGCCCGTAAAGCCTTGCTGGCTGGTATGCTGCTCTTCGTCGCAGGTTGTGCGGATAACGAGCCCCAGACCTTTGCGCCTCTGGATTATTCCTATCTCCCCAAGATTCATCTGAATGTCGGAGATCTGAAAATTCAGGACGCCATCAAGCCGGATTCCGTCCCCGGAAACATAGCTGGGGAATCGCCTGTTCCACCGGTCGACGCCCTCCATCTCATGGCCGAGCAGCGCCTTCTTCCCAGCGGTTCTGACGGAACTGCCATTTTCTCGATCGACAGGGCGAGTATCCTGCATCATGCGGGCGGAGAACTGGCCGGGGACATGAACGTCCATATCGATATCCTGTCTCCCACCGGCCAGAAACTCGGCGTTGCCGAGGCTCATGTTTCCCGTGAATTCACACCGGGATCAGGCGCAGGAAATTCCGACTCCCCTGCAAATCTCTATAAGCTGACGAAGCTGATGATGCAGGACATGAATGTCGAGCTGGAGTTCCAGATCCGGAAAAATCTGAGCGACTGGCTGGCTGATGCAGGCGGGGCAGCGGCAACGGACGCGATCAAAAGTCAGTCCCTGTCCAGCAGCAACAATAACGCCAAGCCCTCAACCGCAGCCGATGCTCCTGACGCCATATTCCCTGCGGGGACGGAGACAACTCCGGCGCAGCAGGATCCGGGCAGCAAGCTCAAGACAGGTTTTCTGAAACTGCCCTCATCAACAGGTTCTTCACTTTAATGGAATAGGAGTTGGTTCTGCGATCCTGTTCCAGCAGCGGAGAACCAACCATGACAACCGTTTCATCCTCTTCCGACGCTCATGCCCTCCTCGCCCTGCGCCTCAATCCGCGGCAAGCCTCAGCGAACACAAAGCCCGCAGGTGTGACCTTCTCTGTTCCGCACATCAACGGCGGTTCCGTCACAACCAGTCTGGATAATACCGGACACGTCACCACACATGCAGACAAAGGTGATGGAAAAGACACAGCGTCATCTGCCGCCGCAGCCCTGTTCGGCTGAACTACAGCGGGATTTTCCCTTCCCGCTACCATGCGGGGGCTCTCCGGGGTTATAGTCCTCTCTTTCCTTCAGCAACTGATGGAAAGAGTGCCTGTCTGCCTCGCGGAGTAACCCATGCGGGATTTTTTTTCTCTCTACAGTCACGGTTTTGCCCGCGTCGCCGCATGCACGCTGCGATCCTCTCTTGCCGATCCTCATCAGGCACGAAACAGACTGATCGACGCAGCCACATCCTGCTCCGAACAAGGCGCCATACTGGTCGTCTTCCCCGAACTCTGCCTCTCTGGTTATGCCATTGAGGATCTTCGCCAGCAGGATGTGCTCCTTGATGCTGTAGAAGAAGCCCTCGTCGGGCTGGCTGCAGCAAGCGAGACACTCCTTCCCCTTATGTTGGTTGGGGCACCATTGCGCCATGGAGATGCTCTCTTCAATTGTGCTGTCGCCATCCATAAAGGTGAAATTCTCGGCGTGGTTCCGAAGTCCTTTCTTCCGGGCTATCGGGAGTTCTATGAAAACCGCCAGTTCAGTGCTGGCGCCGGCCTGACGAACCAGACAATTACCGTTGCCGGAGCCAAAATTCCCTTCGGCACAGATCTTCTTTTTGAAGCGTCCGATATTCCTGGTTTCTGTGTTGGAGCAGAAATCTGCGAAGATATCTGGGTTCCCGCGCCCCCCTCCACCGGCCTCGCTCTGGCGGGCGCAACCATTATTGCCAACCTGTCTGCGAGCAATATCACTGTCGGAAAAGCGGAAGAGCGCGAACTTCTCTGCCGCTCACAATCTGCACGCTGTCACGTTGCCTATCTCTACGCCGCAGCAGGAGAAGGAGAGTCCACGACTGATGTTGCCTGGGATGGTCAGGTCAGCATTTTTGAAAATGGAACTCTTCTTTCTGCGACAAGACGATTTCCTGAAGGCACCCAGATCGCCTGCACCGATATCGATCTCGATCTTCTGCGTCAGGAACGCCTTCGCATGACAAGCTTTGCAGCCAATGCAAGCAGTCACGCACTTCCCCCAATGCGGCGTATTGTCCGGAAATTTTCTCCACCACAAACGAATATTGGTTTTCGGCGCCACATACCCCGCTTTCCATTCGTGCCGGCTGATCCAGCACGTCTGCAACAGGATTGCTACGAAGCCTGCACCATTCAGGTTTCTGCTCTGAAGCAGAGACTTCAGGCAACGGGCAGCAAAACACTTGTGATCGGGGTTTCCGGCGGTCTGGATTCAACCCATGCTCTGCTTGTCGCTGTCAGGGCGGCAGAAGAGCTTGGCCTTGGAGCGAAAGCTGTTCTGGGCTTCACCATGCCCGGTTTTGGCACTTCGGATATGACAAAGTCGAATGCTCATAAACTTATGCGGGCGTTGGGTATCACAGCCGGAGAAATCGATATCCGCCCGGTCGCGCATCAGATGCTGGCTGCGATGGAACACCCTTTTGCGAAAGGGGAAAATGTCTTCGACATCACGTTTGAAAATGTTCAGGCCGGCTTGAGAACTGATTTCCTCTTCCGCATTGCCAATCAGAAAAATGGAATTGTTATTGGAACAGGGGATTTGTCCGAACTGGCCCTGGGTTGGTGCACCTATGGCGTCGGCGATCAGATGTCGCATTACAACGTCAATAGTGGCCTTCCGAAGACACTGATCCAGCATCTGATCCGCTGGTTCATCGCCTCCGCACAGTTTCCTGAAGCAACGACGAGCATCCTTTCCGATATTCTGGCAACCGAGATCTCTCCAGAACTGATTCCAGCATCAGGAGGAGAAACGCAAAGCACAGAAGCCACGCTTGGGCCTTATTCTCTGCATGATTTCACTCTTTTCCACATCCTGCGCTACGGTTTCCGTCCTTCAAAAATAGCGTTCATGGCCCAACATGCCTGGGCTGATGCAACGTCTGGAGACTGGCCACCGGATTTTCCGGAAAAAGATCGAAGAAGTTGGGATCTTTCTGAAATCACACACTGGATGCGTGTTTTTCTCCATCGCTATTTTACGACAAGCCAGTTCAAACGCTCAGCCATGCCCAATGGTCCAAAAGTGCTTTCAGGCGGTTCCTTGTCTCCCCGTGGAGACTGGCGTGCACCATCGGATGGCAATGCCCGCATCTGGCTGGAAGAACTTGAGCGGAATGTTCCTGTGAAATAGAGGATGATTCAGGAAAAATGACCGAAATGCCGGACACATTCCTTTTCCACCTCGGCCAGAACCAGCCTGACGGCCCCTGACAATCGGCGAGTTCTGTCATGGCAGAGCGCCAGCGTCAGGGAACGGGCGCTCGCATTCATCAGAGGCGTGAAAATCAACCGCCCTGATTGCACATCGTCCATGGCATCAGGATAACTGAGAATGCCAATACCAATTCCTGAGGCGACCAGAGAACGAAGCATCTGCACATTGTTCGCCGAAGCCACACCGGACGGATGAATGCCCGTCTCTGCTTCCAGCAAGGCCAGTTGCCGACATAAAGCCAGCGGTGGAGACGGCATGATCACCGGATATTCCGCACAGACACTGAATCTTGCTGTCTTTTCCTGCGCCACAGGATGTTCCGGCGTGCTGACAATCCCTAACGGCAGACGAAAGCTGGACCTTACAATCAGATCACGTACAGGTTCCGGATCAAGCACAAGGGCTATATCCCCCAAACCTTCGGCAAGAGCTGAGATCAGGGCTGCGTTCTGCTGGATAACAATATTAACGACAATGCCGGGATGTGAGACCCGCAAGCGAGTGATGACTGGCGGAAGGAAAATGCCCGAAAAGGCTTCAGGCACCAGCAATGTCACCTCACCCTGTCGTAATCCTTTGAGATCATCGATCTGTCGTCGAATATCATCAAAATCCTTGATCCATCGTCGTGCTGTTACTGCAAGCAATTCTCCTGCGCTGGTCAGACGCATCCCGGAAGGAAGCCGCTCAAACAGGGGTGTTCCCAGAAACTGCTCGCCCTGAAGAATTTGTCGATCAATCGCGGAAGCAGCGATCCGCAATTCCTCCGACGCCCGACGAATGGAACCATAGCGTGCGACTGCGTCAAAATAGGTCAGAAAGCGCGAAAATACCGACATCCTCGAAGTGCTCTCATTTTGCGAACACGGAAGACGATATTATATCATATTCCGCAACAGAGTTCTGTGAAATGGTGACGGGAAGCTCACCCTGTCCGGAGTTCCCTTGGTGAACAGCATATCACCCGCCCGACCTGACCTTCCCCAGAACTGCACATTTGAAGCTGATGACTGGCAGATTCTGGCAAAATGCTGGTATCCGGTCGCACTGGAACGGGAGATCACCGATCAACCGCTCGGCGTCACATTACTGGACGAGCGGTTGGTTATCTACAAAACCGGAGATGATATCGTTATCGCCCGTGACTTATGCCCGCATAGAGGCGTACCTCTCAGCATGGGCTCAGGTAATGGACAGACGATTGCCTGTCCTTATCACGGTCTCCGATTTGGAGCAGAGGGGCGCTGTATTCACATTCCCGCTCATCCAGATAGCAGCATCCCGGGGAAACTGCATCTCCGTGCCTTTCCGGTCGTTCGTCGTTATGGCCTGCTCTGGACCTGTCTGCGGCCTGAGGGCCCGCCGGACATTCCGGACATGCCGCATTGGGACGAAGCCGACTTTCAACAAATCACCTGTCCGTGGATTGATATCGGTGGATTTGCCGGGCGACAGGTCGAAGGATTCATTGACGTCGCCCACTTCGCCTTTGTGCATACGGACACTTTCGCCGATCCGAACAATGCGGTCGTTCCTCCCTATGTCCCTCGGAAAACAGAAAAAGGATTTGAGGCTGAATACCGCAGCACTGTTGGCAATTATCCCATCGGGGTGAACGGTTCAGCGCCTGAGGATTTTATATGGCTCCGCCACTTCCGGGTGCATTTTCCTTTCACAGCGACATTGGAGATTCATTTTCCGGATCAGGCACGACTGGTCATCATGAATGCAGCGTCTCCCGTTTCAGCCCGGAAGACACGCATGTTTGCGCCGATCTGCAGAAACTTCGATAAAGATATTCCAGTTCAGGATGTCTACGATTTCAACCAGCGCGTATTTGAAGAAGATCGCGCGCTGGTCGAAGCGCAAAAGCCGGAATGCCTCCCGCTGGACCCAACACTGGAAGCCCATATCATGGCTGACCGCAGTTCCATCGCTTATCGACGTGGCCTGCGGGATATGGGACTCAGCCGATTTTTTATCTCCTGAACGAGAATCCTATGGTTCTGTCGAGAAAATCCCGACAGAACTTGGCTTACTTCCCGAGATCAAGGGCCGCCGTCAAATCACCTGCAGCCGGAGAACCGTTCTTTTTCAATGCTTCATCACGGTTACGAATGCCGTCCAGAACCGGAAGTTCAAACCGACGCGTGATAAAACGCAGGATGGAAGTCGTGTCATAGAACGAATGATCCACAAAACCTTTTTTAGCAAAAGGGGAAATGATCACAGCTGGAATACGGGTTCCTGGCCCCCAACGATCTCCCTGAGGGGGAGCAACGTGATCCCATAGCCCACCATTTTCATCATAAGTCACAATAACCAGCATATGCGGCCACTGCGGGCTTTTCTCCAGATGCTCAATCACATTCACAATATGCTCATCACCGGATTTTATATCCGCATATCCTGAATGCTCGTTCAGATTTCCCTGAGGTTTATAAAATGCCACGGAAGGAAGACGGCCCGCGTCAATATCCTCAATGAATTTTTTGCCATTCAGGCCACCATCCAGAAGATGCTGCGCCCGTGCTGCCGTTCCCGGCGCATAATTTGCATAATAGTTGAATGGCTGGTGATGCATCTGAAATGTCGGAACCGGAAAATTGTTTCCGTGTTTCAGAACGTAATCCCAAGCTCCGGCATACCACGCCCAGCTCACGCCTTTTTTCGAAAGAAGATCGCCAATTGTCGTCTGTGTCTGGGGAGGAAGCGTTGTCGGGTCATTCGGATTGGCAAACCGGGGGTCATCGCCTGAAGCCGGCGCATTCTCACTGGGCTGATAAGGCGGTTCCATGGTGTTCACCGCATAGAAATCCGGCGTCAGATTGCCATCATGCGCAAAAATCGGCGGTCCATCCATCGCTGATTTCGAGACACCTTTTGTCACGACAAGCGCTTTCCCGTCTGGCGTTGCCTCGACAATCAGGTCTTTTGCAGGACTTTTATCCGCATTGGGATAAATCGGCACACAGGCGCAGATAAACCATTGATGATTCATGAAGGAGCCACCAAAAGCGCCCATGAAAAAATGATCTGCCAGCGTATATTTATGGGCAATCTTCCACATGCCCATCTCCGCCCCGTTCCAGTGTGCCATCGTCATGGCCCCACTATTGCCCCAGGCGACAAAACCATCATTTTTCCCGTGATTGATCTGCATCTGGTTCTGATAGAAGCGGTGCCACAGATCACGTGTCCGCTCATTCAGACCGACATCAAAACCCTCTTTCGTGTCAACGCTGAAAGGCGCATTCGGCAGATGCGCGCTCATGTCCTGCGTGACTGCGGGCGTCACTCCCCGTGCGGTAAGCCCACCCCAGACAGGCGGCAGTTCCTTCAGGATCGAACCGTCCCGGTCACGCTGCTGCGTGGCGGATGCAGGCGCATGGGATAATCCTTCTGCACCGGGAAAATTCCCATAGAGACTGTCAAACGAGCGGTTTTCATCATAAAGGACGACAACCGTCTGAATCTGGTCAATCCCCTGAAGTGATGCTGCACTGGCCATGGATACAGTAAGTAGGGATGGCAGGCATGCCAGCAACCGCAAATATGACAAAGACTGAATCCTTTTCGGAGTAACTTTCTGCAATATGACACCCTTCACGGGCAAAGCAGAAACTATCTGGTAGAAATACTGATGCAGGACAAGACCCGCCAGAAAATGTCACGCCTCCGTCACACATCGCGATCGATGCTCCACGCAGCCCTGATCGCATCCAGCGTCCTGATTGCGCCCGGTCTGTCGGCTGCTCCTGTTTCCAGGGCAGAAAACGCACGAATCAACCATCAACTGAATGATTTGGGACGCTGCCTGTTCTTCAGACCGGAATTGTCATCCTCGGGCCATCTATCCTGTGCCTCCTGCCACAGTCCTGCCTATGGCTTTTCCGCTCCAGATAAACGATCGGTCATTCCTGGGGGTTCTGACCTGAAACAAAGCGGCCTGCGCACCCCCCCAAGCCTGACCTATATTCAGGATGTTCCTGATTTTACAGAACATTTTTTTGATTCTGACGATGAAGGCAATGAAAGCATTGATAACGGACCGGCTGGGGGTCTGACATGGGATGGACGTGTGAGCCGCGTGAGCAAGCAGGCCGAGATCCCTTTGCTGTCTCCCGCAGAAATGGCGAACCACTCACCCGATGATGCTGTTCGTCGCGCCATGGCTACCCGTTGCGCACCGCTCCTTGAAAAAATCGATACACACGACAGATTCCGGACGATCACTGAAGCTCTGGAAGCCTTTCAACAGGATGCCGAAATTTTTTACCCCTACTCAAGCCGCTATGATTTATGGCTCGCAGGCAAAATTCAACTCACACCACAAGAGCGCAGGGGACTCGCACTTTTTGAAGACCCAGACCGTGGCAATTGTGCATCCTGTCATGTCAGCCGTCCGGGACGGGATGGAACGCCTCCCCAGTTCACGGATTACGGCATGGAAGCACTTGGCGTTCCGCGCAATATGAATATTCCAGAAAACAGGGATCCTTCATTCTTTGATCTTGGTCTCTGCGGTCCGTTACGTAGCGATCTGAAAAACCACGAGGACTATTGCGGCCGTTTCCGAACACCCGGCCTAAGAAACATTTCTCTGAAAAAGTCATTTTTTCACAATGGAATTTTTCATTCACTCCGAGATGTCATAAAATTCTACAACACACGCGATACAAATCCTGCACTCTGGTATCATCGCGATTCCAAAGGGAAACCCGTCATTTATGATGATGTGCCATCGCGTTATCGGGAAAATATCAATGATGATGCTCCGTTTGGTCCCGATCGCTATAAAATGACCGAGAGGGACATCGACGATCTGATCGCTTTTCTGAACACCCTCACGGACAGTCAGAAGACGCAGGATGCAAGAAAGAAATTAATGCCGACAGACCCTCTTCATAAATAAGAACAGATTCTGCAATCACCAATACTCCTTCCGCCTTTCCCCTGTTCCTTGATGATATTAAGGGGCTATCATCTCCGGCGGGTAGAAACAGCCATCTTCCGACCATTGGGTCATGGGGATGCGGAACAGACCATAAGGGCAAGCATAATGAGTGGAATCGCCTTTGTTACCGGAGCCACAGCAGGCTTCGGCCAAGCCATTACACGGCGGCTTATCCATGAAGGCTGGCGCGTCATCGCAAGCGGACGCCGCACGGAGCGTCTGGAAGCCCTGCGTGAGGAATTGGGGAATAATCTCCTCCCACTCACTCTGGACATGACCGATGCAGCGGCACTGAAAGCCCTTCCCTCATCTCTTCCAGAAGGATGGAAAGACGTTGACGTCCTGATCAATAATGCGGGACTCGCGCTTGGTCTTGATCCGGCTCAGGACGCAGAATACAGCGACTGGGAAACCATGATCGCAACCAATGTCAGTGGGTTGAGCACTATCACGCGTGCCCTGCTGCCAGGAATGGTGGCGCGGAATAAAGGCTATGTCCTGTCCGTTGGAAGCACGGCAGGCGCCTATGCCTATAAGGGTGCCAATGTCTATGGTGCTACAAAAGCTTTTGTGGCGCAGTTCATGAACAATCTGCGCTGCGATCTGCTCGGAACCCGGGTAAGAGTGACGAATATTGCTCCTGGTCTGTGTGGTGGCAGCGAATTCAGTAACGTCCGTCTGGGTGACGCGACAAAAGCGGCAGCGGTCTATGAAGGCACCCAGCCACTGACACCGGAAGATATCGCGGAAACAGTTTCATGGCTGCTGCAACTTCCTGCGCATGTCAACGTAAACTATATTGAGATGATGCCTGTCTGTCAGGCTCCGGCAGGTCTTGCCGTAAAACGGGATATCTGATGTGAGCGATGAAACACTGCCTGATCTCGACACGATCATCCAACGGTTTGTCGAAAGATATCAGATCCGGAATGCCGCAGATTTCAATCTTGCCCTTTGCGGAACATCCGAGAACGCCATCCCTGGGCTCAAGAAGAAAAACAGCAAGGAACTCCTTGAAAAAGCCAAGGAGCGTCTTTCCGATCTTCAATCCCTCCTGCATGCGAACAACACATCTTCTGTCCTGATCGTTCTGCAAGGCATGGATACTGCCGGAAAAGACGGAACCATCAGACACGTCATGTCAGGCGTCAATCCGCAAGGCGTCTCTGTTGTCTCATTCCGGCAACCCGGGCCACATGAACTTCAGCATGGCTTCCTTTGGCGTCTTCATATTGCCGCTCCATCGAGTGGGCGCATCACGATTTTCAATCGCAGCCAATATGAAGATGTTCTGATCACGCGGGTGCATCCCCACTTACTTGAACGGGAACATCTGCCGGGAGAAGCCGGAACTCCTGCTTTCTGGCAGGCTCGCTTTGACGACATCAGGAGCTTTGAACACTACCTTGCACGTCAAGGCACGCTCGTTTTGAAATTCTTCCTGAATATATCGAAAAAAGAGCAGCGCCAACGTCTTCTTGATCGTCTGGATGATCCATCAAAACAATGGAAATTTTCTCCATCCGATATTGAGGAGCGCAGCTACTGGGATGATTACCAGAACGCATATCAGGATGCGATCCGTCAAACGTCGACGGATTTTGCCCCTTGGTTTGCCGTCCCGGCTGACAATAAATGGTATGCCCGGCTTGTTGTCGTTTCAACGATCGTCAAGGCACTGACCGATCTGCGGCAACAGGCTCCCAACGTCCCCAGCGACGTGCGGAGCAATCTGGAAAATTATCGCAAGCAGTTGTTGGCAGAAACAAACAACTGAGGCGAGACAGGCTCGCGCGACAATGCAGGACGCGCTAGATTGTCTTCATGTCACATGAAGCTCCCTTCTTCTCCCTGCGCACCGCTGCTCCCAGCCTCCCGTCCGGTCACGCATGCAGACCCGACGGGGCATTAGCCGATTCTGAATCAGATGAAGCACTCCCCCGATGGGATCTTGATGATCTCTATCCCGGGATCGATTCTCCGGTGCTTGCAAAGGATCTGGATCAGGCCGAAAGCGATTCAAAGGCTTTTGCGACAAAATATCGCGGTCGCATGGCTGCACTGTCCGGCGCAGAGCTGACCGCCGCAATCTCGGAACTGGAACGGATCGAGGAGATCCTTGGTCGTGCGGGCACCTTTGCCTCGCTGCATTTCGCGGCGAAGAGCGATGATCCTGTCATCGGACGTTTCAACCAATCCATCAGTGAACGCCTGACCACCATTTCGACTCATCTTCTGTTTTTCACACTGGAACTGAATCGTCTGGATGACGATGTGCTGGCGCAGAAACTGCAAGATCCGGCTCTGAAGAAATGGGCGCCTTTCCTGCGTGATGTCCGGGTTTTCCGACCCCATCAGCTTTCAGATGAAGTCGAGCAGGTTCTTCTTGAAAAATCCGTCACGGGAGCACAGGCATGGTGTCGCCTGTTTGACGAAAGCATGGCTTCCATGCGGGTTCAGATCGGTGAAAAAAGCCTGACGACCGGAGAAGCGCTCAACCGTCTTTCTTCTTCGGATCGCAATGTACGTGAAGCCGCCGGTCATGCTGTCGGGAAAACGTTGAATGAAAATCTGCGTCTGTTTTCCCTGATCACGAATACGCTGGCCAAGGACAAGTCCATTTCCGACGGAATGCGTCATTACGCCCGTCCCGGCTCCTATCGCAATCTGTCCAATATGGTGGAAGACGAAGTTGTGGACGCTCTTGTTTCCACAGTGAGCGACAATTATTCCCGCCTTTCCCATCGTTATTACGCACTCAAGGCAAAATGGCTCGGCCTTGAGCATCTGGAACATTGGGACAGAAATGCTCCTTTGCCCGGCAATCAGGATCGCAACATTCCATGGAGTAAAGCCCGCAAAATTGTCCGGGATGCCTATACCGGCTTTGATCCGGAAATCGGTGCACTGTGCGAGAAGTTTCTCGATAATCCATGGATCGACGCAGCCCCTGTGCCCGGAAAATCTTCCGGGGCTTTTGCTCATCCCGCAGTTCCTTCCGTGCACCCCTATATTCTGCTGAATTACCATGGGCAGACACGTGATGTGATGACACTGGCTCATGAGCTGGGGCATGGCATTCATCAGATTCTTGCTGCCGATCAGGGTTATTTTCAGTCTTCAACCCCGCTCACTCTTGCTGAAACCGCAAGTGTGTTTGGCGAAATGCTGACTTTCCAGTCATTGCTGGACAGTGCTGAGACACCAGAGCAGAAGCGGCTCCTTCTGGCGGGCAAAGTCGAAGACATGCTCAACACTGTTGTGCGCCAGACTGCCTTCTATCGTTTTGAAACACTGGTGCACGACGAACGCCGTCAGGGCGAACTGATGCCGGAACGTATTGGAGAAATCTGGCGGCAGGTACAGACGGAAAGCCTTGGACCTGCTTTCCGTTTCTCGCCCGAATATGACGTTTTCTGGACTTATGTTCCCCACTTCATTCATTCACCCTTCTATGTCTACGCCTATGCATTCGGTGACTGTCTG
Organism: Acetobacter sp.; assembly: GCA_012517935.1. Taxonomy (GTDB): domain Bacteria; phylum Pseudomonadota; class Alphaproteobacteria; order Acetobacterales; family Acetobacteraceae; genus Acetobacter. The sequence goes on from JAAYUA010000087.1 coordinate 28,886, forward strand.
GTCAACGCGCTTTATGGTGTCTGGCAGGATGGTCTTCCTGATTTTCAGGACAAATATAAAACCATGCTCCGGGCAGGTGGCACGCTGCGACATCGTGAACTTCTGGCACCTTTTGGTCTGGATGCCAGCGATCCGGGATTCTGGCGTCGTGGCCTTGATGTGATCTCCGGCTTTATCGATCAACTGGAGCAGGTGTAAGTCATGGCCGAACGCGATCTCGATAACAGCGGATTATTTGGTGAATTCCGTCGAATGGTCCGCACCACAGGGACGGTCGGTGGAATTGCTGCGCGGCTGGCAGGACATAAAATCGGCATCAAGGCAGGCGGCAGCGACCATGCTGAAGACCTGAAAATCGTGCTCGGCGGATTGAAAGGTCCGCTGATGAAAGCAGCCCAGCTTCTGGCCACCATTCCCGGCGCCTTGCCTGATGAATATGCCGAGGAACTGTCCCATCTTCAGTCCAATGCTCCCCCGATGGGATGGAGTTTCGTGCGCCGCCGCATGAGCACGGAGCTGGGCCCCGACTGGCAAAAGCATTTCAAGAGCTTTGGTCACGAAGCCGCAGCAGCGGCAAGTCTGGGACAGGTGCATAAAGGCGTCCTGACAACGGGAGAAACCGTTGCCTGCAAGCTGCAATATCCGGACATGACCACCACGGTCGAAGCGGATCTGAAGCAGTTCAAAATGGCCATGGGCGTTTATCATCGCCTCGACAACGCCATCCGACAGGATGATGTGATTGAGGAACTGACGGAACGTCTGAGGGAAGAACTGGATTACAAGCGTGAAGCTGCGAATATCCGGCTCTATAAGCATATGTTGGCGGATCGCGCGGACGTCACAGTCCCCGCGACAATCGACAGGTTGAGCACACACCGCCTTCTGACGATGGAATGGGTTGAAGGACGTCTTCTCCGGCATGTTCTGGAGAACAATCCTTCACAGGAAGAGCGCAACGAAATGGCGAAAGCCCTTTTCCATGCGTGGTATGTGCCGCTCTATCGCTATGGTGTCATCCATGGCGACCCGCATATGGGCAATTTCACCGTTCGCCCGGATTTCGGTTTCAATCTGCTCGATTTCGGAACAATCCGGGTCTTTAAGCCTTCTTTCGTGCGTGGCATCATCGATTTATGCGAGGCACTCCGTATCGGTGACGAAGACATGGCCGCCGAAGCCTATAAAGCCTGGGGCTTTGAAAACCTGTCACGAGATACGATAGCCGTTCTGAATGAATGGGCCGCGTTTCTTTATGAACCCCTGATGCAGGATCGTGTTCGCCCCATTCAGGAAGACACATCCGGAATTTTCGGACGCGATATCATGAATCGTGTTCATACCGGCCTGCAACGCACCGGTGGTGTCAAACCGCCACGTCC
>JAAYUA010000088.1 GCA_012517935.1 Acetobacter sp.
CGGAAGAGACGTTGCCAGCATTTCTTCCAGCAGGAGGAAAACCGGATATAGGGGCTGTGGTGCCTTGTCTTTGTCCGCTGAATTTACGGAACAGCCACATGCCAATTAGAACCAGCAGGCCAACCTGAATCATAAAGCCTAACATGCTGAACAGGCCATGCACGCCACCAAAAAATCCGTGCCCTGTCAGAAGGCCGAACAGACCGGCCCCAAGCATTCCGCCAACAAATCCCCGGAATAGGGAGCCTCCCAAGCCCGAAGGACGGCGCTGTTGGAAGGGGGAATTTCCATAGCGATAGGCGTTCTGGCTTCCGTATGACGGGTTGCTGGGCGTAATCGAACGCTGCATTGGAGCGGCGTTATAGCTATTGGACGATGGGGCGCTCCAGGTACGGCTGCCACGGCTTCCCATGGAGGAACCGCCACCGGGACGCGCATCTGCATGGTACGGTGCAAGCGTGAACAGCAGTGGAAGTATGAGGACAGTGGCCCGGATAGGGGAAGAAAATCGTGACATATATCTTTCTGACCTGAATGAATGGCCGGTCAGGTGCCGACCGAAAACATATGATCCTGTTATCAGGCCTCTCATGATCGGGAGGCTTGATACAGTGTCCCGTCAGATCCCGGCGATACTCATGTTATCGATACGAAGGGTCGGCGAGCTGGTTGCCGAACGGAATCTGAGGTCATTGGCAAGAATCACACGAGCGAACATATCATTAAGATTGGAAGCAATTGTGAATTCTGCAACAGGTTCGGCGATTTGGCCGTTACGAATCATGAAACCGGATGCGCCACGACTGTAATCGCCGGTCAGCGGATTGATGGAAGATCCCATCATTTCAGTAATATAGATGCCTTCCCGAATGTCGCTCATCAGTTCGGACGGAGTTACTGTGCCGGGACGGAAAAACAGGTTTGTGACGGAAGGAGAAGGTGGGGAGGAAGTCCCGCGTGCCGCACGACCGTTGCCGGGCAGGTTCAGTTGCCGGGCGCTGCGTGAGTCCAGAAGCCATGTTTGAAGATAGCCGTTCTCGACCAGCGTCAAAGGACGTGTGAGGACACCTTCGCCGTCAAAAGGACGGGATGCAGGGCCGCGACGCAGTGTTGGATCATCAATGATCGTGATGCTGTCCGAGAAAATTTTCTCGCCCATGCGGTTTTTAAGGAACGATGTTCCTCGGGCGACCGACGCTCCGTTGATGGCGCCAGCCAGATGTCCAAGAATGCTGGTGGCAACGCGTGGATCGAAGATGACTGACAGTGTGCCTGTTTTCGGGCGTCCCGGATTGAGACGGGCAACCACTTTTTGACCAGCATTGCGTCCCAGAAGTTCAGGCGCATCAAGGTCTTCATGGAAGACGGTTGAATGATAATCATAATCCCGCTGCATGCCTGTGCCGTTCCCGGCCAGAACACTGACGGATGTGGAGTAGGATGTGCGGGCCCACGAACCGGAAAAACCGGCGGAGGTCGCAAGTGTTATGTCCGTGCGGCCATAGCCGGCGCCGGCGCCCCCGCTGTTGGTAACGCCGTTGATTGCGAAAGCGGCTTCCTCGGCTTTGCGGGCTGTATCGAGTAGGCTTTCGGCATCGGGAACGACGCTGTCAGTAAAGGCGCTCAGATCCGGCAGAACTGGCCCGGTCTCGGCATCGGGGGCAAGTCCACCGAATATATCGTCTGGCAGAATCTGCGCCATTGCGATGGCACGATCTGCAAGAGCCTGAAAACGCGATGGTTCCAGAGCCGTCGCCGAGACAATGGCGGATTTCCGGCCGCAGAAAACTCTGAGACCAAGGTCGCAGGTTTCGGAGCGTTCCAGACTTTCGGTTGCGCCGTTCCGGACACCTACGCTCAGGGATGTGCCGGAAACAAAGACGACATCGGCTGCGTCCGCACCATTCTTGATGGCGGTCTGGACCAGTTCGTTGATCAGGCTGCTGGTATTGTCTGTCATGCCGCCAGTCTGTCCCGGATATCCTGAAGGGGCAACACGCGGGAAATCGGTCCAAGAGATGTGAGTGTCGGTGCGCCACCAAAGATACGCGTTGCGACACGGCAGATATCACTGGGGGTGACCGCGTTGATTTTTTCGACGGTTTCCGAAACGGGAATCAGACGACCGAAGATCTGCAACTGGCGGGCGATCTGTTCGCAACGGCTGCCCGTGCTTTCCAGTGACATCAGCAGAGACGACTTGAGCTGGGCTCTTGCCCGGTTGAGTTCTTCAACGGTGACAGCATCGCGGACTTTACGAAGTTCGTCGAGCGTGACGGGAAGCAGTTCTCCGGCTTCCTCGCTTCCTGTTCCGGCATAGATCCCGAAAATACCACCATCCATATATGGAGCCGAGAAGGAATAGACTGAATAGACCAGTCCGCGTTTTTCCCGGATTTCCTGGAACAGTCGGGAAGACATACCTCCGCCCAGAAGGGTGGAGAGCAACATGGCGGGGTAATAGTCAGGGTCACCGAAGCCGACAGACGGAAAGCCGAGGACGATATGTGCCTGATCCAGTTCCTTCTCGCGGCGGAAGTCACCACCCGTATAGAGAGAGGGAGCCGCTGCGTGCAGGGTTTTCTGCGGCAGATCCGCAAAATGGCGTTCAACCATTTTGACCACGGCATCATGATCGAGATTGCCTGCTGCGGCGACGACCATGTTGTCTGTTGAATAATGGGTGGACATGTAATTCATCAGCGTTTCACGCGACATATTACGGACCAGATCTTCAGTGCCGAGTGTGGGGCGTCCCATCGGCTGGCTGGCATAGGCCGTTTCCTGAAAATAATCGAAAACGATATCATCAGGTGTATCGTTGGACTGGCCAATTTCCTGAAGAATTACGCCGCGTTCTCGCTCGATTTCTTCCGGCGAGAATGTGGAGTGAGTCAGGATATCGCCGATAATATCGATGCCGAGCGGAAGATCTTCTTTCAGAAGTTTGACGTAATAAGCCGTCTGTTCGCGCGCGGTATAGGCATTGATATGGCCGCCGACATTTTCGATTTCTTCCGCGATCTGGACAGCGTTGCGTCGCGTTGTTCCCTTGAAGGCCATATGTTCAAGGAAATGGGAGACACCATTTTCTTCCGCGCGTTCATTCCGGGTTCCCGTCGCAACATAGGCGCCAAAGGAAACGGTTTCGACGCGGCTCATCCGTTCCGTGATGACGGTAAGGCCTGAGGGGAGGCGGGTCTGTCTGATCTGATCGGTCATTCTGATCCTGTTGGTGTTCCGTGCTGTGACGGAAGAAATCGGTGACGAAGGAAGGGAAGAAGGGCTGATCTTTCAGCCCGCGTTTGCGAGGACAAAGGAACGGACTGCGTCTTCCACCTTGCCCAGACTGTTATCGATAACCTTGTAGTGTTCGGGTCGATCAAACAGGTCCGCCAGTGAAGGCGGCAGTGCAGGATGGATACCTGTCGCGGCCACCATGGCATCCGGGAATTTGGCAGGATGGGCAGTGGACATGGCGATCATGGGCACACCCGGGGTCCGTGCAGCACGTCCGGCGGCAATTCCGATGGCGGTGTGTGGATCGGCCATATAGCCGCTGCTTTTCCAGAGATGACGGATTTCGGTTTCGGTGGCTTCATCGTCAAGGGCCAGACCTGAGAAAAGCTCCCGGGCCGACTGCCAGATATCGTCTGGAACATCCATGTGCCCGGACGTGCGGAAGCCTGTCATGATGCGGGTACAGGCTTCCGGGTCGCGTCCCAGAAGTTCGAAGAGAAGCCGTTCGAAGTTTGATGAAACCTGAATGTCCATCGACGGTGACAGACTCGGCACGACATCATTCATGGTCATGTCGTTGGCGTTGAGGAAGCGTGTCAGGATGTCATTGCGGTTTGATCCCACGCAGAGATGGCGAATGGGCAGACCCATCTGGCGGGCCGCCCATGCAGCGAGGATGTTGCCGAAATTGCCTGTTGGAACGGCAAAGGAGACTTCACGGTCCGGTGCGCCCAGAGAGAGCGCAGCATAGACATAATAGGGAATCTGCGCGGCGATGCGGGCCCAGTTGATCGAATTGACTGCCGACAGCTTCACGTCTTCACGGAAGGACTGATCGGCGAACATGGCTTTCACCAGGTCCTGACAGTCATCGAATGTTCCACGGACAGCCAGATTGGCGATGTTGCTGTCTGTGACGGTGGTCATCTGCCGCCGCTGCACTTCTGATGTACGGCCTTCCGGGTGAAGAATGACAACATTCAGGCGTTTGCGGCCGCGACAGGCTTCGATGGCGGCGGAGCCTGTATCGCCTGATGTTGCGCCGACGATGGTGACGGATTCGTCACGTTCGGTCAGCACATGGTCGAACAGACGGCCGAGCATTTGCATGGCCATGTCTTTGAAGGCGAGGGTGGGACCATGGAACAGTTCCTGTACGAACAGTCCATTTTCGACCTGCGTGACCGGCACGATGGCGGCGTGGTCGAAGCGCGCATAAGCTTCCTGCGTCAGTTCGCGCAGTGTTTCTTCGCTGATGCAGCCTGCCGTGAATGGGGCAATGATTTTGGCCGCCAATTCAGGATAGGACAGGGCGCGCATCTCTCGCCATTCTGCGGCGGAGAACTGGGGCCAGGTTTCGGGCATGAAGAGGCCGCCGTCTTCAGCCAGACCGGCGAGCAGAACGTCGGAGAAGGACCGGGGCGTTGCCCGGCCACGTGTCGAGAGGTAACGCATAACTGGCAATATACCCCCGATTTTCCGTGGCGCGAAGGCCCGGAAGGGGAGAACTGCCCCTCTTCCGGGCATTTCCTGACGACTATTTTTCGACGACGTCGGATATTGCGCGGTCGGGAATGTCGAGACTGCGTATTGTTACCGGGGGCACAACACGGGAAGGACCGTGTGTGAACCATGGTGCACGATCAAGTTGTGAGACCGGGATGAAGAGCTTGCCATGATTGTCTGTAGCCAGCCCGCCGGGCCAATGCATGTTTGAATCCGTAATGATTCGATGGGGAACCCGGCCTTGGGTGTAGCTTTCAATGCTGCCCGTCGTGACATCGGTCCAGTAAAGCGTTCCGTCTGATCCTGCGGTCAGGCCACCCATGGATCCTGTTTTGTACCAAAGGGTTGGGCTTTCATCCAGAGCGGTCACTGTTGTGGCTGGATCAGTCAGGATCTGGGTTTCAAGGCGATAGAGGGGGCCACAATAGGGCTGGAAATAAATCCAGCGTCCGTCAGGGCTGATTGTGATCAGTGAAGCGTCGATGGCCTGAAGATTCCCGTTTGCGGCATGCAGCATCCCATCGGGGCCGTTGATCGGGCGCTGCGCGGTCAGTGCGGCATTATGGTCGAGAAAACGTCTGGTGTTCCCGGTTTCAAGATCAGTCAGAAGGAGGCCAGCAACCCCGGAATCCAGTATATAGGCCTTGCTGCCATGAATGCTGATCCCGGCGAGAAAACTGTCAGGATGCATGGCATCGGCAGTGATCGGAATGATTTTCGTCACTGCATGACTGTCCGGATCGATGCGGATCAGGCGTGCTGCTGCGATTGCGGCATGATCACGTTGAGGCGCGCCGTTATCCAGAATCCAGATGTTGCCGTCCGGAAGCACGGTCAGGCCTGTCAGGGAGACGAAATGTTTGTCCGGGTCGCCATCGATTGCGTTCCATCCGGCATCGGGGAAAGGAACGGGATCGTTTCCTCCCTGCTGCTGGAGCAGAAGTTGCGGGCCAGTATTGCCGGGCCAGCGTGGAGCGAGGATCAGAAGGTCTCCGGATCTGGTCACTCCGACTTGTGTCCATATCTGCGTCTCTGTCCGGGCGACGACCTTCAGGGAGTCGGGCTGCAGGATGGGATGGGCGGGCATTGGCACGGCATGAGCCATGCCGGATGACAGGAACGCCATCGCGGCAGCCAGACGGAGAGCATTAGAAAAACGAGGAAAAGTCATGGAGAGCAGTTTGTCCACCTACCGGAGGTATGGTGCAAGCCTCACTTTTCGTTAGCTGTCTGGCCGCCTGAGTTTTCGGGGGCGATATTGGCTTTGGGAGGGTTGAATCTGCGCAGGAATTCCGGCAGCGACTCGGAAGGATGCAGAAGGTTCCCGCTGCCTTCCTCGCATCCATGTTCCTGAAGAAAATGCAGGGTTTCCAAGGAACATATGCCTTCGGCGCGTGTGGAGAGCTTCAGATCTCTGGCCAGACCGAGCAGTGCGGCTGCGAGAATATATTCTGAATGAACATGGCTGCGTTGCCGCATGAAAAGATGGCGATCAAGCGTGATCCCGGTGATCAGGGCGCTGAAGGTTCTGTCGCGCAGAAGGGTCAGGCTGGTTTGGGAATGTCCCATGCCGCTGAGAATAAGGCCAGCCCCGAGATCTCTGAGCGCTGCGAGCGTATAGGTAATCGCGCGGTCGTCGCTGGCGATATAGTTCTCTGTGAATTCGATGTCGATTTGTGATGCGGGGAGTTGCGTATAACGCAGCCACGCGGAAATTTCTGTTGGAATGTCGGTTTCGCTATTTTCGTTCCATGAGCAGGGGATCGTGATTCGTCCCAGAGTTTTTGATGATCTCAGAAATTCGCAGATCTGGATGAAGCGGGCATCTGGAGTGTTGTCTTTTATGGTGCGACGCCGAAAGACGCGGGCATAAGGGGTGCTATTCTCACGTGTGAGATTTACGCCTGTGAAGGTCAGGGTTTTCAGGGAGAAACGTGACCTGGCGGTAATTTCCTGAAAATCAGAGGATATTACAGGGGAATTGAGGCTTTCTTCACTGTCCTGAGCACGGGAGGAGAAGCAGGGAACGGATTCGGACAATGATGGATTTCTCTTTGAAGGAATAGACCGATGCAGCAGTTTCCCATTGAGAAATAACCTGGAAGTAAATTTTGTTTAAAAATATGTTGTTGTAAGGAATTAATGAAAATCAAGATGTTTTCTGTCCCGGAAAGACGGGACAGAAAACAGTATGCCATTGTTCAGGCGACGGCCTGTTTCAGGGCAGCCGTGAAGTCTTTGGTGTTTGCCGTGCCACCAAGATCACGTGTGCGGACTTCACCGGATGTCACGACTTTCGCGATGGCGCTGTCGATACGCTCGGCGAGGTCCTGACGTCCGATATGACGCAGCATCATGACGGCGGCGAGCAGCAGTGCCAGCGGGTTGGCGACGCCCTTACCAGCGATATCCGGAGCAGAGCCGTGCACGGCTTCGAAGACGGCTGCGGTTTCACCGATGTTTGCACCCGGCGCCATGCCGAGACCACCGACGAGGCCGGCTGTCTGATCGGAGAGAATATCGCCGAACAGGTTGGTCGTGACGATAACGTCGAACTGCCACGGATTGGTGACCAGACGCATGGCGCAGGCATCGACGATGCTTTCATCGACTTCGACGCGGCCCTTATATTCCTCGGCAACCTTGCGGCCTTCTTCCAGGAACATGCCGGACATCTGCTTGATGATGTTGGCCTTGTGGACCAGCGTCACTTTCTTGCGGTTGTTCTGGACAGCGTAATCGAAGGCGAAGCGGACGATACGTGCGCATTCCTGACGTGTCACATAACCTGCGCTGATCGCCATGCCTTTCGGGTCACCATTGGCCGGGAGTGTGTGCTCCATGGCGGCATAGTAGCCTTCGAGGTTTTCACGGACGATGACGAGGTCGATATCATCGTATCGGCCGCCGGGAATGATCGTCTTGGTCGGACGCAGGTTGGCGTACAGGCCGAATTCCTGACGCAGGGTCACGTTGATGGACTTGAACCCGCCGCCGACCGGAGTGGTGAGGGGGCCTTTAAGGGCCAGACCGGTTCTGCGGATGCTTTCGATCGTCTCTTTCGGCAGAGGATCGTTGACGGCATCCACGCCTGCCATACCCGCAAGATGGGGTTCCCATGCAAACGGGGCTTCGACCGCGTCGAGGATTTCGGTCACTGAAGCCATGATTTCAGGACCGATGCCGTCGCCGGCGATCAGTGTGGCTGGAATGGTCTTGTTAGAGGACATACTTGAGCTCCCTGGCTGCGTACGTTGCTTTTCTTGCCCTTCATTGGAGCAGAATGCGATGCGCAAACGCGTGTTTTCACTTCCTGTTGATAGGAAAACAGCTATGCATCAGCCATGCATGGGCTTCGGGCGGCAGGAGAGGGCCGATTTCCCGCATGACTCTTGCATGATAGGCATTGAGCAATCCGAGAGTTGAGTCATCCAGAAGGTCAGGCTCAACCATCGTGCGATCAAATGGCACGAGCGTCAGGGTTTCAAATTCCAGAAAAGGACGATTTGCACTGCCTGCCTCTGACGGCTTGACCAGTTCCAGTGTTTCCAGACGGATGCCATATTCTCCCGGCTCGTAATATCCCGGCTCATTGGACAGAATCATGCCGGGTTCAAGAGCCAGTTTCTGGGGTGTCCGCACGATCCGGACAGGTCCTTCGTGAACTGAAAGATAACTACCGACCCCGTGTCCTGTGCCATGGTCGAAATCCATTCCGACCTGCCAGAGGGCGTGACGGGCGAGGACATCAAGGTTGCTGCCATTGATTCCCCTCGGGAAACGTGTCGCCCCGAGAGTCAGATTGCCTGCGAGCACCCGAGTCCATGCTTCCCGGATGTGTTGGGGCGGGGCTGATGGGCCGGTCCAGACAGTTCGTGTAATATCTGTGGTGCCGTCCGGATATTGTCCCCCGCTGTCAATCAGGAACAATGTATCTGCACCGATAGGCTGGTTTGTTTCCGGAGTTACGCGATAGTGCATGATCGCACCATGAGCGCCGGCGGCAGAAATCGCAGGGAAGGATTCTTCACGATAGGATGGATCGTCCTTGCGGAACTGGTCAAGCTGTTGCGCGGCATCGAGTTCGGTTGTCGTGCCTGCGTTGGTGCTTAACCAGTGCAGGAAACGACATACCGCCACGGCGTCGCGTTTGTGGGCGGCGCGGGCACCTTCCTGCTCTGTTGTGTTCTTGAGGGCGCGTGGGAGGATGCAGGGGTCCGGGGCATGGACGATGACAGCGTCTGCTTCTTTCAGCTTTTGCTCGTACCAGACGGGAGAGCCGTCCGGATCAAGAACAACCGTCTTGCCGGTCAGTGCATGAAGAGCTTTTTCCATGTCTTGTGGAGCATGGATTGTAACGTCTGAGCCGAGCCAGTGTCGTAATGCTTCATTGACCTTGCCCGGTGCGATGAACAGTTCGGCCGTACTGTCTGATTTGAGAATGGCCGTACACAATGCAACAGGTGTGCAGTCGATATCATGTCCACGAATATTCAGGAGCCATGCGATCGTCGTCGGGTCGCTCAGAATAACGGCGTCCTGTCCTGTGGACCGCATTGCTGCTGCAATCCGGCTGCGTTTGGCGGACGAATCTTCGCCTGCATATTTCAGGGGATGCGGAGCGGCCTCTCCTGCTGGAGTGGCGGGGCGGTCAGACCATGCCCTGTCGACCGGATTGAAATCGAGAGGCATAAAGCGCAGGCCGGGTGTTTCGAGGGCTGCCAGAGCATTCTGACTGATGACTTTCGGGTCATAGGCGATGACGGCATTGGCTGGTGCTGCTTCCTGCAACCATTCACGCGGGGGCTGCTGGATAATGTGTCGCTGTTCCCAGAGTGAGGAGTCAAGCTGGCTGGCCATCTGGGTGATATAGCGTCCATCAGAAAAGACACAGGCGCGGTCATTCAGGATGATTGCCAGACCTGCGCTGCCGGTGAACCCGGTGGCCCAGGCCAGACGTTCGGCACATGCGGGGACATATTCTCCCAGATATTCATCGCTGCGTGGGATAATCAGTCCGTCCGCGTGGCTTTCTGCGATGATTTCCCGGAGGCGCGTGAGGCGTGTTTTCTGGAGAGTAATGTCGTCAGAGAGGGTCATGCCGGTCTTCAGTCCTTGATGAAGGTCACAGGTCTTGTGTCATACATTATGGGTTGTGAGCAGGTTTGTCCTTTATCTTCGGGGGGGATAAAGAGTCGTCGCTTGTTTTGTATTTTCAGCAAGGTCAGTTTTTCAATATGCCGCTTCCAATTCATGCTCTAGCCACAGAGAGTGCAGGTGATGTTGCTCGTCTGATTGAAACGGCTCTGACGCCTGTCTTCATGCTGTCAGGCGTTGGAACCCTACTGAATCTGTTCAACACGCGTCTGGCCCGGGTGAGTGATCACATCGAAAAAGCTGCCGATCTTCTGGAAAACTCAACGGATGAGGAATTTCAGAAGGTTCTTGAGTCGCATTTGCTGCATCTCCGTCGACGAACGGTCGTCCTGGATGTGGCGATCCTGTTTGCTGGTGCTGCCGGAGCCACGACCTGCGGCGCAGCCTTTGTCCTGTTTCTTGGAAGCTTGAGCAATGCTTCGATCGCTTTCTGGCTCGTTCTGCTTTTTGGTGGAGCGCTGATTTCGACGACATTCGCTCTGGCCAGTTTTCTGGGGGATAGCATTCTGGCCTGGCATACGCTTCGGAAAGAAGGTCCGTTGCCGAAATCAGAGAAACGAAACGTCGAGACGGAATAAAAGGTGTTTTTTATTGGGGTATGGCGTTGGGCAGAACGCCGACAAGGATAATGTCAGCCAGCGTTCGAGCTGCCGTTTCGAAATCATGTTCGGTCAGTTTTTCCTGCCCGAGAACCAGAGCAAGCTGGAGGCCTGTGTCAGCATAGGCCTGTGTTATGGACCAAAGGCAGAACATCAGATGCGCAGCATCGGTTTCCGCCATCAGGCCTTTTTCTGTCCAAGTCTGAAAAATAATCTTTCGATCTTCGACATGTCTGCGAAGTTCGGTGCTGAGATAATGGTGCAGGTGGGGAGCACCTTGTAGCATTTCCTGTGTGAACAGGCGTGAAGCATCAGGATTGTGATGGGCATGGCGCAGTTTGGCGCGGATATATCCGGTAAATGCGTCGCGTGGGTGTCTGTCGGTCGTGAACCAGTGATCCGCATCGCTCAGCCATGCGATCACGTTATATTCCAGCGTGGCGCGGAACAGGTCTTCTTTTGTCTTGAAATAGTAATGGATATTGGCTTTGGGCAATTTCGCTTCTTTGGCGATCGCGGTCATGCTTGCGCCCTTGAAACCATCCCGAGAGAAAATCTTTTCGGCAGCATTCAGAATTTGACGCGTGCTGATCTGACGGGGAATTCCTCCGGGCAGAACCTTTTCGGGGAGATCAGAATGATTCTGGTGCACTTCTGAAACATCTTGCAAGGCTGATGACATGCTTTCATCGTCGCTTGATCCTGACTGTCAGGCAAGAGAAGTTTTTGTGCCAGAGTTCAAAAAACAAGCAAAGGAAGTTCCATGAAGCTGATTCGAGGCGGCACTGTCGTCAATGGTGATGGTTCCACAACGGCTGATGTGCTGTGTGGTGATGATGGTGTAATTCTGAAGGTGGCTTCAGGACTGGAAATTCCGTCCGGGTGTGATGTGCTTGATGCGGGTGGTCTGCTTGTGATGCCCGGGGGGATCGATCCGCATACACACATGGAAATGCCATTCATGGGGTCGACGTCGTCTGATGATTTTTACACAGGGACGGCGGCTGGACTGGCCGGAGGCACGACCTCCATCATTGATTTCGTGATTCCGGAAGTTGGTGGTTCCTTGGTTGAGGCCTGGAAACTTTGGCGAAACAAGGCGGAAAAAGCGGCTTCGGATTATGCGTTTCATGTTGCCGTAACGCATTGGGATGAGCGGGTTCATGAGGAAATGGGCATTCTTGCCCGCGATTGTGGCGTTTCATCCTTCAAGCATTTCATGGCTTATAAAGGGGCGCTGATGGTTGATGACGGGGTTCTTCTGAACTCTGTTTCACGTGCCATGGAGCTTGGCGCTCTGTGCAATATCCATGCCGAGAATGGTGATGCTGTTGCGTGGATGCAGGCTGATCTTCTTGCAAAAGGGATGAAGGGTCCGGCAGCACATCCGGCGTCACGTCCACCATCTGTTGAAGGGGAAGCGACGCAGCGTGTCATTGCCATTGCGGGTCTGATCGGGGCGCCGATTTATATCGTGCATGTTTCGACCGAAGACGCGACGGCTGCGATTACGCGTGCGCGCGCAGCAGGTCAGCGCGTTTATGGTGAGGTTCTTGCGCAGCATCTGGTGATTGATGACAGCGTTTATCAGAGTGACAACTGGTTGTCGGCTGCCCAGCATGTCATGAGCCCGCCTTTCCGTCCGAAGCATCATCAGAAAGCATTGTGGGCAGGATTGGTGTCGGGACAGTTACAGACCACGGCGACCGATCATTGCTGTTTCTGTGCACCGCAAAAGATGAACGGAAAAGACGATTTCACAAAGATTCCGAATGGAACTCCGGGCATTGAGGATCGCATGAGTGTTCTCTGGCATCATGGTGTGCGTGCGGGATATCTGACGCCGGAAGAATTCGTCAAAATTACCTCCACGAATACGGCGGATATTTTCGGCATGACGTCAAAAGGTCGCATCGTGGAAGGTGCTGATGCTGATATCGTTCTGTGGGACCCGGAAGCGACGCGGACCGTTTCAGCTGCCACACATCATCAGAATGTCGATTACAATGTTTATGAGGGCATGACGTTAACTGGTCTGGCACATACGACGCTGATGCGCGGAGACATTGCTTGGAAAGAGGGTGATCTCAGGGCCACAAGGGGTGCGGGGCGCTATGTTTCCCGGAAAAGCGGAGGTAGCGCCGTAGATGCTCTGAAGCGTCAGATGGCTGAGAAGAATCCTCTGTCTGTTGCCTGATTTTTGTATGATTTCATAAGTAGAATGAAATCTTCCTCCTGCTGTTCTTGTCTGTTGAGAGCGAGGTAGGAAACCGGGGTGGTGTGATGCCGTCCCGGAATATATTTTTCTTTAGTTTACCTCCGCCGACTTTCCCGTAATGGAATGCTCAGGGTCATTGTGCGTGTTTTCGTGCTCTGGAGCGGGAAAAATCTTGATGTGACGGAAGTGGAGAAGTGCCCCGCTCTGTTCTGTTATGTCGTTAGGCGGGAAATGTTATGCTGCCAGGCCGTCGGATGAGACTGTTTGCGTGTGAAGTTTGCGGAGAGTTCGGGATTTTTAGGAAATATATCAGTTGCTTGCTGTGCCTTCTGTGTCTTCAGGGATGTTACAAGGTTGGTCCGACCCGTCTTGATCGCGATCAGAGTGATTATTCCCGTGCGTTTACCAGTTCGGGAAAGCAGCAGACCCTTCTGAATGTCATTCGTTTGAGATATGCCGATACACCGGGTTTTCTTGACACGATGCAGGTGATTTCCGGTTATCAGCTTCAGCGCAGTGTTTCTTTCGGGGTGGGCAGTTCTGACGTCACCCGGCCTTATGGCGGGGTCGGTGCGCAGATGCAGGAAAGTCCTACCTTCACATTCCAGCCTGTGACTGGAGATGCATATGCGCAGAGTATTTTGCGCCCCTTGCCTCCCGAAAATCTGTTGCCTCTTGCCATGGGTGGGTTGCCGATCGATGTGCTGTTCCGTCTTGCCGTGCAGTCGGTGAATCTGATCAACAACACGACGGCAATGGGACGGGAAGTTGGGCATGGCTCTCCTGAATTTTTCGATCTGATTTATGATCTGCGCATTTTGCAGCTTTCAGGACTGTTGGGGATTCAGCTGGAGCGTAGTCTGGCCAAGGATGTGCCGCAGGATCGGGTCTTTCTCAGCGTTGCTGCTTCGGACGATCCGGCTCTTGAACGTGTGGCACGGGAAGCGCGGCATTTTCTGGGCATGACGGATGATGAGGAAAGGATAGAGGTTGTCTATGGCGGGGGGCGTCCCAAAAAAGGACAGATACGTCTTCTGACAAGGACCATTCTTGGTGTGTTGGGGCAGATTGCCTACCAGATTGATGTTCCGGCAGTGGATGTGACATCCGGACGGACCAGACCGACAATCAGCCCGATCGGAAGGGAGACAAAACCGATCGTGACTGTCCATGTGGGACGAAAACGCCCGGAAGATGTCTTTGTCTGGACGACATATAACAGGAAATTCTACTGGGTTGCGGATGATGATTTTGACAGCAAACTCGCCTTTACAATGCTGCAAATTCTTCTTGAGCTGTCAAAGACCAGCAAGGGAACCAGTGCAGTTCTGACGATTCCTGTGAATGGTTAAACGAAAAGAAATAAGAGAATCTTGCTGGTCTCAACTTTGATTGTCATGTTTCGGCCGTGCGTAAGGGTGTGGTGCGATAGGGGATAACACCACGTTCCTCGCTTCCAGTGTCAATTGCCATGCCAGCAGATGGAACGGCGCGGTGCAGGCAATCGGTGCGAATACAGGCACGACATCCCGGGCCGACGGGAATGATCATGCGGTTATCTTCCATGTCGAGACCTGCGCTGTAGACGATTGCAGGAGCATGAGCGACGGAGCACCCGAGAACAACGGCGGTCTGGCGTGGCCGGTCGAAATATGAATCCGGCTCGCGCCCGACTGTGCGTGAAACGTTTAGATAGACCGTGTTGTCTGTGGCCTGGGAAAGCTGCACATGCAATTGACCAGAGCTGGCGAAGCTGCGGAATACGTTCCAGCGGGGGCAGAGGCCGCCGAAACGTGCATGTGTGAAGCGGGTGGCGCTGTAACTTTTCAGAATATTCCCAGCAATATCCGTTTTGATGAAATAAAAGGGAATGCCTTCGGCACCGGGACGTTGCAGCGTTGAAAGACGATGGCAGACCTGCTCGAAGCTGACGCCGAAATGGCGTTGAAGCTGGTCAAGATCATGGCGCAGATCGCGTGCGGCCTGTCGGAAATGTTCGTAGGGCAGCAGAACTGCGCCGGCGAAATAATTGGTCATGCCGACACGTGCCAGGGCGCGCGCATCGGTTGTCGCCAGTCCGGACAGGCGAACGGGGCGTTCGAGTTCCTTGCTGTAGTCCAGTTTTCCGATGACCTGAGCAATGCGGAACATCATGCTGGCCTGAGGGAGGCCATTTGCAAGGATCAGACGGCGTTGGCGTCGATCGAATCTCCATGCAATTCCGTTTTCATCGAAGTCATTGCTTGTGATGACGCGGATATTGTGGCGATCAGAGAGATAACGCAGCAGTTTCCCGGCGAGGGTTCCCTCTTCCGGGGAAAGATTTTCATAAAGTTCTTCGGCAGCCCTATCGATACCATCGAAATAGTTCTTCTGTGCCTGCACCCAGTCACCCACGGCATCATAGGGGGCGGGGCCAGATTCTTTCGGAGTTTCCGCGCCTGCGCCGCCACTGATCCTGCCCTGTTCCAGCAGGAAACGGTCTGGATGGGTTCTGTCCGGTGTGTTTTCGATCTGGGCTCTCCATGTTCGATAGAGCGAGATGAAACGGTCCGTAAGGGCGGGCGCATGGGTGGCTGCGTGCTGGAGGTCGACGGGTGCCATCGCTGCATTGCGGAAAAGTGGATCCCCCATGATTTCGCGCAGGGCCTGAAGGCGGTGCAGTTCGTCGCTGTCACCGAACCAGACGGGTGAGACATCAAAAATTTTACACAGTTTCAACATTTGCGGTCCGGGAAGTGGCCGCTGGTCGTTTTCAATCTGGTTCAGATAGCTGCCGGAAATGCCGAGTGCGCGCGAGAGTGCGGTCTGCGTCATCTCGTGTTTCTGGCGAAGCTCACGAATTCGTGGGCCTGCAAATATCTTTGATGTGGTTTTTGCCATCTTCGCAACTTTTGCAAAACAGAAGATAACTCTCGCACTATTTTGCGAGAATGGCCATATCCCGAAGATCGGTTTTCGCGATACTCCAGAGTGATACCACGACCATTTAATGGTCTTTCTGGAGATTCTTATGCAGCATCTCGATATTACCGTTCATCCGGAAAGCGATCGCTTGCCGCGCGATCAGCAGCTTGCCTGGAAAATAGCGGAAGTTGCATCCGACTCAGTTGAGGTCCTTCCTGAAGTCGAGGAAATGATCGTCAACCGGGTGATCGACAATGCGTCAGTCGCGATTGCCTCTGTGAACCGTCATTCAGTCATGAGCGCCCGTGCAGAGGCGCTTGCGCATCAGCGCGAAGGCGGCGCGACGGTGTTTGGTTGCGGTCCTGATGTGCGTGTTCATGCGGAATGGGCTGCATGGGCCAATGGCACAGCTGTTCGTGAACTCGATTTCCACGACACTTTCCTTGCCGCTGAATATTCTCACCCTGGCGATAATATCCCCGGCATTCTGGCTGTTGCACAGCAGTGCGGGCGTTCAGGCCGTGAGCTGATCCGTGGTCTGGCGACAGGATATGAAATCCAGATCGATCTTGTGCGCGCCATTTGTCTGCACAAGCACAAGATTGATCACGTAGCGCATCTTGGACCGTCTGTTGCCGCGGGTATTGGCACGTTGCTGAGCCTGCCGACCGAAACGATCTATCAGTCCATCCAGCAGGCGCTGCATGTGACGACGGCGACCCGTCAGAGCCGTAAGGGAGAGATTTCTTCCTGGAAGGCTTATGCGCCTTCTCATGCAGGCAAGATGGCTGTTGAATCCGTTGATCGTGCCATGCTGGGTGAAACTGCCCCGAGCCCGATTTATGAGGGTGAGGACAGTGTGATTGCGTGGATGCTCGATGGCAAGGACGCGCATTATGTTGTGCCTCTGCCGGAAAAGGGCGAAGCCAAGCGTGCGATTCTTGATAGCTACACGAAGGAACATTCAGCAGAATATCAGAGTCAGGCTCTGATTGATCTGGCTTTCCGTCTGGGCAAACGTGTTTCCAACTGGGATGACGTTAAGGACGTTCTGATCGAGACCAGCCATCATACGCATTACGTGATTGGCACCGGGTCCAACGATCCGCAGAAGTTCGATCCGGAAGCTTCGCGTGAGACGCTTGATCATTCGATCATGTATATCGTCGCGGTCGCTCTGCAGGATGGTTCGTGGCATCACGTTCGCTCCTATCTGCCAGAGCGTGCGCGTCGTGAAGACACGGTTCGTCTGTGGCGCAAGATCCACACGGTTGAGGACCCGAAATGGACGGAGCGTTATCATGCGACCGATCCGTCGGTGAAGGCATTTGGTGGACGCATCACGATCACCATGAACGATGGCAGCGTCATTTCTGATGAGCTGGCTGTTGCGAATGCTCATCCGCTTGGCGCAACACCGTGGGTCCGTCCGGATTATATCCGCAAATTCCGCACGCTGACGGAAGGTATTCTGGCACCCCAGGAAATCGAGCGTTTCCTTGATGTTGCACAGCGTCTTCCCAAGTTGACGGCGGCCGAGCTTTATCAGCTTGAAATCGCTCTGCCGGCAGGAACGCTCAAGAGCAATCCGAGAACGGGTATTTTCGGATTCCATAAATAAGATCCCGAAAAAACGGGACTGGACCGTCCTTCGTGGCGGTCCACAGTCTGGAGCACGAACCATGGAACAGGTCATTCAGGCCCGGCGCCCCAAAAAATCCGTAGCTCTGTCCGGTGTGGCTGCTGGAACGACGGCTCTTTGCACGGTTGGACATTCCGGTAATGATCTTCATTATCGCGGTTATGATATTCGTGATCTTGCGGAATCCTGTGAGTTCGAGGAAGTCGCATATCTTCTGATTCACGGTCATTTGCCGGACATATCTGAACTGGCGGCTTATAAGGAACATCTGCGTTCCTTGCGTGGGCTTCCGGAAAATCTCAAGCGTGTTCTCGAGAATATTCCTGCGGCTGCACATCCGATGGATGTCATGCGGACCGGTGTTTCGGTTCTGGGCTGCACTCTTCCGGAACGTGGGGATCATAATCCTGTCGGTGCACGTGATATTGCCGACCGTCTGATCGCCTGTCTCGGCTCCATTCTGCTTTACTGGTATCATTACGCGACGAATGGTCGTCGTATTGAGCTTGAAACCGATGATGACAGCGTCGGCGGACATTTCCTGCATCTTCTGCATGGGCGCAAGCCTCCGGAAGAGTGGGTCAAGGCGATGCATATTTCCCTGATCCTTTATGCAGAGCATGAGTTTAATGCATCGACTTTTGCAAGTCGTGTTGTCGCGGGAACGGGTTCCGACATGTATTCGGCGATCACGGCGGGTATTGGTGCCCTGCGTGGTCCGAAGCATGGTGGTGCAAACGAAGTCGCCCTGGAAATTCAGCAGCGTTATCGCAATGCTGATGAAGCCGAGGAAGATATTCGTCGTCGTATTTCCAACCGTGAGGTCATCATCGGTTTTGGCCATCCGGTTTATACGATTGCCGATCCCCGCAATGAAATCATAAAGCGTTGTGCGGAACGCCTTTCGCGCAGAGCTGGCTCCATGAAGCTTTATTCCGTTGCGGAACGGATAGAAAGCGTGATGGATGAAACCAAGAAGATGTTTCCGAATCTGGATTGGTTCAGCGCGGTTTCTTACAACATGATGCAGATTCCGACTGCAATGTTCACGCCGGTTTTCGTGATTGCCCGGACGACGGGATGGAGCGGTCATGTGATCGAACAGCGTGAAAATGGAAAGATCATTCGTCCATCGGCAGAATATGTCGGTCCTGAAAATTGTGAGTTCGTTCACATTCATAATCGTGGCAAACAGGAGAAAGCAGCATGATCTGGCTTGAAGGTGCATCGTATAATACGATTCCTGCAGGAAAGCGCTTTCGCGAGCTTCTGAATTCTCCGGGTATTCTTCAGCTTCCAGGTGCTCATAATGGGCAGGCCGCGCTTCAGGCAAAAGATGCCGGGTTCGGCGCCTTATATCTTTCCGGCGCGGCGATGACGGCAAGCATGGGGCTTCCGGATCTGGGAATCATCACGGTGGATGAAGTGACTTTCTTCATCCGTCAGATCGTGCGTTCATCGGGTTTGCCGCTTCTGGTCGATGGCGACACCGGCTATGGCGAAGTTCTGAATGTCATGAACATGGTCAGGGCTTTTGAGGATGCCGGTGCGGGGGCTGTCCACCTTGAAGATCAGATTCTTCCGAAAAAATGCGGACATCTGAACAACAAGAAGCTGGCGACACCTCAGGACATGGCCATGAAGGTCAGCGCAGCGAAAAAGGCATCCCGTGATCTGGTGATTGTTGCCCGCACGGATGCGGCTGCTTCTGAAGGAATGGACGGGGCAGTTGCCCGTGCGAAGCTTTATATTGAGGCCGGTGCGGATGCGATTTTCCCGGAGGCTTTGAATAATGCTGAGATGTTCCGTGAATTTGCGCGTCGTATGCCGGGCGTTAAGCTGCTTGCGAACATGACCGAATTTGGACGGACACCATTTTATACTGCGTCCGAGTTTGAGGCGATGGGTTATTCCATGGTTATCTGGCCCGTCAGTTCGCTGCGTGTTGCCAACAAGGCGCAGGAAAAACTGTATCAGGCGATTGCCAGAGACGGCAGCACGGAGAGTCAGCTGCCAGCGATGCAAAGCCGTGAAGAGCTTTATAAGACCCTTCGTTATCATGACTATGAATCTCTGGATCGGACGATCATCGAGACTGTCCTCCCAACGCTGGGTGAGAGCGCGGCTTAAGAAGAGTTTTCATAATTTCTGATGTGTTCTTCTTTTCCATAAACCGGCCTCCATGATGTGGCCGGCAAGAAAAATAAAAACAGACCGATCTGGCAGTTGGCTTTCCAATCTGTGTTATGGTGGCCAAGCCAACTGACGTGACAACGCAGGTGTTATGTGATGACCCCGATGAATCTGGAAGACGCTTTCACTGCACGCCAGAACAAGGCGTTGATTTCGGAGACGGTAACACCGGAAAAAACAGCTGCTTATGAAGCGAAAGTCGCGCAGGGACGTGACGATCCGGAAGGTTTCTGGATGGAGGAATCCGGAAGAATCAGTTGGGCGGTTGCGCCGACTCATGCTTCCACTTCCGATTTCACGGGCAATGTTTCGATCCGCTGGTTTGATGACGGCAAGCTGAATCTGTCAGTGAACTGCCTGGATCGCCATCTGAAAGATCGTGGTGACCAGATTGCTCTGATCTGGGAAGGCGAGACTGATGGTGTGCGGCGTGAGCTGACCTATCGCGAGCTTCATGCCGAGGTTTGCCGGATGGCAGCGGCTCTTCGTGGGCTTGGTATCAAACGCGGAGATCGTGTGGCGATTCATCTTCCCATGGTGGTCGAAGCGGTTGTGTCCATGTTGGCCTGTGCGCGTATCGGTGCGCCGCATGTGGTTCTGTTTGGTGGTTTTTCAGCTGAAGGCATCAGCGAACGTTTGGTTGATAGTGGGGCGGTTGCCGTCATCACGGCAGATGCTGCACGGCGTGGCGCCAAGAGGATTCCGCACAAGGCCACGATCGATGATGCCCTGAAGCTGGCGGGGACGATTTCTTCTGTCAAACACGTCATTGTCGTGAACGTGACGGATACCGACGTGGAGATGAAGGCAGGAAGGGACCACGCCTATTCAGCATTGGTTTCGGCCCAGGCACCTGAGTGTGAGCCGGAAATCATGGATGCGGAAGACGTGCTGTTCCTGCTTTACACGTCTGGCAGCACCGGAAAGCCAAAGGCGATGGTGCATACGTCCGGTGGATATGCTGTTTGGGCATCTTATACGCTTGGAACCGTCTATCCCCAGCAGCCCGGCGATGTGCATTGGTGCACTGCTGATGTGGCATGGATTACGGGCCATACCTGCGTTGTTTATGGTCCGCTGCTCAATGGTGCGACGACGCTGATTTATGAAGGTCTGCCGTCATCTCCGCGTCCTGGGCGCTGGTGGGAAATCGTTCAGCGCAATCGTGTGACATCGCTGTTTACAGCACCGACGGCCATTCGTGCGCTGATGCGCGAAGGAGATGATTTCCCCAGGCAATTCGATCTCAGTTCATTGCGTGCTCTGGGAACGGCGGGAGAGCCAATCAGCGCCGATGCGTGGCTCTGGTTTTATGAGGTTGTCGGTCGTGGAAAAGCGTTGGTGCTTGATACCTGGTGGCAGACGGAAACGGCAGGAATCATGCTGGGGCCGGTGCCCGGGGCGACGCCATTGAAGCCGGGATCAGCCACGCGTCCCTTGCCGAGCCTTCAAGCTGTTCTGACGGATGAGAAAGGCAATATTTTTGAAGGACCGGGTGAAGGTTGTCTGTGTTTCACGCGTTCATGGCCGGGACAGGCACGCACGATCTGGCAGGGACATGACCGTTTTATCCAGACATATTTCACCTTCGCGTCGGGGATGTATTTCTCGGGAGATGGTGCCCGCCGGGATGAGGATGGATATTTCTGGATCACGGGACGCATGGATGATGTGATCAATGTGTCGGGTCATCGTATCGGAACGGCAGAAATCGAAGATGCTGTCGGCATTGATCATCGTATTGCTGAAGCTGCGGCCGTGGGTGTTCAGCATGATCTGAAGGGTCAGGGGATTGTCGTTTTTGTCGTCATGCGTGCCAATAAGGCTGGTGTGCTTCCGTCGGAAATTGGCGAAGTCATCAGCCGTCAGGTAGGGCGTTATGCTGCACCGGAGCGCGTATATGTCGTTGATGAACTGCCCAAGACCCGTTCAGGAAAGATTGTCAGACGGCTGTTGCGCAAGATTGCGGAGGGTCAGACGGGTGAATTCGGAGATCTGTCTTCTTTGGCGGACTCTTCCGTGGTGCAGCCTCTGATTGATATTGTCGCGAGAGAACGTAAACCTGCATAGATATTTATGAGTATGTGATGTTTTTGTGCCATCTGGAAAACTTGATTTTTCCAGATGGCATTTTTTATGTGCGTATATCCGGTTTCTTTGGAAAATATGAGATGAATTGATTTATTTTGATTATATGAAATTTTTTCAGAAACATTCTGTGTATTTATTTTGATAAGTCAAAATTTCTGTTTTTGTGGAATAAAAACAGGAAACAGACTGGAGTGTCGGTTTCCTGTTCATGTTGACGGGAATGCTGCTTCAGGAGGGTAATCCGCTCATCTGACGATAGATAAAAGTTTCGTCGTGTGATGCTGCTTCTGCGATCGCTTCATCAATCAGATGACGATGGGAGGATCTGTGACAGACAGGATCAGCAACGTCAGCACGGCCAGTCAGGGCAAGGGCCTGACAGCGGCATCCTCCTTTGTCCACATCACGCCGATCACAGGAACGACAAGGTTCCGGCATCCATGACGTTCCACGGAAAAGTTGAAAAATCTCTGAATTTTCCCATATGTTTTTTAATGAATCTTCGCGGACATTGGGAAAAGAAATATTGGGAATGCTCTCTGCTGCATGACATGGAAGGACGCGACCGGAGGGCGTGATATTCAAGAAACGCTCGCCCCATCCGCCCATGCACGGCTTTGGCTCATCAGCGTAATAATCGGGTGTGACGAAATCGATGGCCAGCCGTGAACCAAAACGTTCGCGGGCAGCGGCGACATCTCGTTCACTTTGCTGCAGTTGTTCTTTGCTGGGAAGGAGCGCGCCTCTGTTTTTCAGTCCCCAACCATAATATTGCGTATGTGCGATTTCGACGCGCCGTGCTCCAAGCTGTTCCGCCAGATCAAACATCTGGGGAATACGCATGACGTTCAGGCGGTGAATGACAAAATTGAGAGTCAGGGGAATGCCGTCTGCAACGATTATCTGTGCAGCCGCCAGCTTCCTGTTCTGGGCATCCTTCAGTCCACCAATCAGTTCTGCACCGTCTGGTGTTGCGTCCTGAAAAGACAGTTGAACATGATCCAGACCTGCGGCAGACAGCTCTGCCAGATTCTGCTCATTGAGCAGAACACCTGAAGTAATCAGATTGGTATAGAGTCCCTTGCTGACAGCATGGCGCACCAGAGCTGGCAAATCGGGCCGAGCCATGGGTTCTCCGCCGGAGAAATGAACCTGCAGGACACCAAGCTCAGCCGCTTCATCCAGAACCCGACACCAGTCCTCTGTGCTCAGTTCAGATGATTTTTGTTCCAGAGACAGAGGGTTTGAACAATAAGGGCATCTGAGCGGACAACGATGTGTCAGTTCCGCCAAAAGGCTCATGGGTGGGGAAATCATCATTTCCACGTCAGTACCTGACGTTCTGCAAGATCCTGAACCATGCGAACGACATCACCAGCAATGATATCCCGTGGCGCGGCATAGGCTTCGGAAAGCGCATCTATGATGTTTCCCAATGTGCTTTCACCATTGACGCGCTGGAGGATCGCTGCGGCGATCGGGTCGGCCAGGAAAGCCTTTTCGGGAGCCTGAACAAACCACTGGTCGCGCACCCGGTCATGCTGGAGCCGGGTGCCGCGCATGAACGCAGGAATGTCTGTTTCTGAAACCGTCTGCATCAGGAAGGCTGAAACGCGCCGGGAGGAATCCTGCCAGGTGCGACATAGGAGTAATCAAGGGCGTCAAGCATCGACCACAGAACCGAACATTTGAATTTCAATGCGTCGATCACGGCTTCCTGCTGTTCGACCGTGCGTGCATGCTCTTTGACGTAAGAGAGAGCGAAGTCGGAATCCCGCGGAGCCTGCGTCAGTCGGGGCGTGAAATAGGCCAGTGTTTCTTCGGTGATGAAATCATAGTTCCGAAGCATTCCGGATACGCGTTCACTGATGATCGTTGGAGAAAACAGCTCGGTCAACGAGGAAGCTATGGCTTCAAGGATCGATTTTTCACCAACGAAATGGACATAGGCGTCAACGGCGAAGCGTGTTGTCGGCAAAAGTCCTTCGAGCGATTCAACGTAATCCCGATCAAGACCCAGCCCATCCGTCAGACGCAGCCAGCGGGCGATTCCACCTGTGCCGGGTTCGGAGCCGTCATGATCCTCGATACGGCGACGCCATTCGCGACGCAGTTCGGTTGTGGGCAGGCGTGCCAGCAGAACGGCATCTTTGGCCGGAATTCTGGCCTGATAATAATAGCGGTTCAGCGCCCATGCCTGAACCTGTGCCTTGTTGAGCTGACCACCGTGGAGAGCGCGGTGAAAAGGATGCAGGTTGTGATAACGCTCAGCACCGATCTGCCGTAGGGCGGCTTCCAGGGCTTCGGGAGAGAGAGGAGTCTGGCTCATATCGTGATCCTCATGCCGTCGAAGGCAACTTCCCATCCGGCGGCTTCAGTTGTGGCCCGTTCGGGAGAATCTGCCAGAAGAACGGGGTTTGAGTTATTGATGTGGATCAGAATTTTGCGACCGATATTCTGGTCCTTGAAGGCTGCAATCGTGCCATCCGGATCATTGATGGACATATGCCCCATGCGCTTGCCGGTTTTTTCCCCAAGACCGGCCCGGATCATTTCATCATCTTCCCAGAGCGTGCCGTCGAACAGCACGACATCTGCTCCGCGCAATCTGTTGCGGAGTCGATCATTCATAAGGGCACAGCCGGGGATGAAAAGAACCCGTGAAAGTCCGTCGGTGATTTCGACCCCAACCGTTTCCCCGTTTTCGAGCACGGCAGCGGGATTGTTTCCCTTTTCGGCATAAAGGGGAACCTTCCCCGGGACAGCGAACAGGCAGAAATCCAGACCTGTGGGGACGCCTTCCAGCGTTGTCAGGCTGATTTTCTCTTCGGTCGGAATGGTTTTGCGTTTCACGACAGCGCGGTTCAGCGCCTCAAAGATGGGATTGGCGTCAAGCTGATCCAGAACCTGTCGTGTCGCGAGAATTTCGAAAGGTTGCCGTTCCCGCATGGTCAGCAGACCTGTGATTGTGTCCACTTCTGCACCGGTCAGGATCACGCCGGTGACAGGCGTTGAACGCAATCCGGTTTTCGGATGGAGCGCAGATGTCTGGAGAATCTGCTGTCTGAGATCTGGGGAAGCATTGATGACGAACCAGTGTTCCCCGTCGCCACTGATGGCAATGGAGGCCTGGGTTCGGGGCGGAGCATCGGGATCGCAGCTGCGTGCGCGACGACAGCCTTCCGCGTTCGAGTTCCATTGGGGGAAACCACCACCAGCGGCGGCTCCGAGAACGATAAGATCAATCATGGGTAACGTCTGTATAAAAGCAAAACGCCGCCAACACGAGGCCGGCGGCGTTCTGGTCAGGTCTGCGAGACCTTAGTTCTTCTGGCCGCAGACATAGCTGTTGATTTCTGCGCCTAGCGGAACTTCGGTGATTTTTGGTGTATTCCAAGCCATTTCTGTCTCTCCCTATGTTGAACTGAAACGATAACGCGCACGCAGTGTAGCACACTACTGCCCGGATTGCTTCATGAGCTTGCATAATCTGCCTATGAGAGGAAGATAAAAGTAACATTTTCGTGTGAGTGGTTCTGGCTGTGGATTGGGCATGAAACCTTGGGCGTCATCTGCATTTAGAAGATGCTGTTTTGATGGTCTGCTCTGCTTCAAGTTCGCTTTCGTCGGTGGTTTCATGCGGGGTGTGGAAGATTGCTGGCATGCCGGACTTTGAATATACCCCTATAGACAGTATCATTTCGATACCTTCCAGGTTCATAGATAAAATCACTATCCCAAGACCATGCCCAGAGCCTGTTCACGTTCTTGTATCAGAGCGAACAGGCGTTTCCAGACCCGGCGTTTGGCCAGCGCGGATGAACAACTGCGCTGCCAGCCACCATGGACCCAATTCTGAAGGAATGCTGCGCCATTTCGTACCGCTCTGATGGCGTCAGAACACCGCCGAAATCGTCCGCCGCAGATCTTTCGGTGGCATCTTGCTCCGTGGGCGCAACGCTTCGATCAGTGGCTCCCAAACCGTTCAGGCTTTGTCTATGAAAATCTGCGTCGCATTGCCTTCAGTCATCGCCAATATATTTAGGAATAACCTTCAAGATCTAACAGGCTCTAGTTGTTTAGTCCCGGTAATAAATTAGGTGCGAATGGCGTCCCAGATCGTGGTGGTCTGCATGCGACTTAATATGTTGAATAGCCCGTTCAAACCCCTTAAACGCTATACGAGACATACCATTGACAAAACAGAACGAATATTTAGTGTCGATTTTATAATGAAGTGTAATAGGTGAATAGATTACTTTACAGTGAGCTGACAACTGAAGAGATGAGGTTTGTTTTTGGAGAAGCTGCAGGAGGCTCGGATGATAATGTTGCGTCCGCCGCAGAATCCGGAGCCTTAGCAGCTGGTGAAATTGGAGTCATTGGCGGTCTGGCTGGTATTGCAGCAGGAGCTATTATAGGGGGAACAATTACTGGAGTAACATATGCTGTTTGGCATGCAGGTAGTGCAGATAGACATGGGAAATAGCAAAAAAGGTTAAACAAAATGTTTAATTTAAAAATTTTTTATAACACTAATAAATCAAAGATAAATTTTTTTATAATTGCATTTTATTTCTCATTTATAATTTTATTTTTTAATCTTCTAAATTACAATATTATTGATAAGAAAACATATAATTTATCGCTTTTTTCTATAGCTGAATTATTTCTATTTTATGTTTCTATAAAAAAATCAATATTGTATATCGCTTCAGTTTTATCTATGGCCGCCTTAGTATTTTTGTTTTGCATCTATTTTGTTTAAAAGTATTTTTGAAAATTAATAGATACACAATTCGGCGTTGCAGAGGCTACCCATGAAAATGTCTGTCATTACCTCTGTAACGTCGATCCGTTGCTCATAACCCCTCACCAGGCAGTCTGCGCCAGGCACATCAACCAACGGTTTTTCGATCCCTCAATCTAGCGCTTCAAAATGGAGAAAATCTCATCATGATTTCGTATGCTATATCTGGAGCTATACCTATAGTTTCAATGGCATTAATTTATTTAATATGCACAAAAGCAGAGGAAATTAAAAAAAGAACGAAAGAAAAATAATAAAATAGAGTGTCAAAAATACAAAGGAGGTGAAAATTAACAACAAAATTAGTATGTTATTTTTCTATGCTTTAATATGCATGCCAGTTTCAACTGTCATAATTTTATCCATAAAAGATAACAGTGTCCAAGTTGTTGGTTGTGTGGTATTCTCAAAGGTAGAAATTAATAGAGAATTATCTAAAAATCATTGTTAATATTAACATATTTTTGTTAGGCGTGTGATACATAGAAGAGAGATTTTTTGTATATCATAATCCTCTTTAGTCTTGGGGGAGAGGTTGGAGAATATCTAGGACTAATGATATGTGAATCGCCTGAGTAAATACTCATCATCAGAAGAGTTGGAATTATGTCAAATTGTGAAAAATCTGTATGGGGTATAAAAAGGCTCTTCGTTTCTTGTTTTTTTGGCGTTCCTTTGCTTTATTTTCTTATTCATTTTACTGTATTCTCAAAAGGTTTTCCATTATTTGTATTAATCTTGATTTCAGGGGCTATTGTGGAACCTTTAACTAGTAAGTTACTGAAGAAAAGATAATCATCGCATAGATTTATAGTTGAATTTCGTTTTTCGTCCTCTAAACGTAAAGGGTTTAGGGGTTTGCGCTTCATCCATCTTTTGCGAAGGAGTGAATGACGACATCAACTGGTATTCTACAACTTGAGCATAGCCGGGAAGGATTGCGTATTCATCAGATATGATGAATGGGGAGTATTGATCATACCGTTCGTATCTCCGCCTAAACGGGGTGCCGCCTCTGTCCAACTGATATGTCCGATGTGATCAAGACTGGATTTTACATGGCCGGGGATAATTACGGGCCAACAAAGTAGAAATCCTAACAAAAAATGAGGGATGAACTATGCTTTCTTTAATAGTTCCAATATCAACGACGCTAGGTATGGCGTCTGGATTTTTAACTAATAACAAGTTGGCGTTTGTTGTTTTTTGGTCTCTTATGCTTGTGGCTGCTTTGAGGTTTTTTGGTATTATTCCAGTATAAAATAATACCAACTTCTATTTCCTTTGACCCATATGAGCCCATTTTCTGAGGTCTATGGAACGGATGGATCGGGGGTGAGGTTGTTCCTCGCGGTGTTCAGGCAGCGTTGTTAATATGGTTTATACCCATCGAAGATGATGTTGGCTTTCCAGGCATTGGACTGCTGGATATGACGGGCCATGGGCTTGAGATGTGGCGTTTTCCTGTGAATTTTTGAAACAAATCCCTGCTTTTCATGAAGACTTCATCGGCTTTTGAGCCGGTAGGCTGTGTCGTCCTCCGCTCGGAGCGTTGGATTGTCCATTCCCTGCGCTAAACCAGTTCGCAACAGGACAGTCGTATACAAGTATTCTGTTACGATTTTGCCGAGTCTTTGCATGTGGCGAACGAGGGAGATGTATGTCCGTGGAATTCCAGGGGCATGAGTTCGGTGGATAGATGTGGCTTGACTTCGATGTTTTGTACTGAAAGGAATGAATTGTACCAATTGGTACAAATCCGGAGTCCGTAAATGTCGAAAGTGCTTATTCCTCCCTTCACTGAAGAGACGGCCATACAGAAGGTGAGGCTGGCCGAGGACGCTTGGAATAGTCGCGATCCCGAGAGGGTGTCACTTGCTTAT
Source organism: Acetobacter sp. (assembly GCA_012517935.1). Taxonomy (GTDB): domain Bacteria; phylum Pseudomonadota; class Alphaproteobacteria; order Acetobacterales; family Acetobacteraceae; genus Acetobacter. The sequence goes on from JAAYUA010000088.1 coordinate 28,247, forward strand.
ACGGAGGACAGTCGCTGGCGGAATCGGGCAGAGTTCGTCCGTGGGAGAACGGAAATCGTCGCGTTTTTGACTCGTAAATGGATCAGAGAGCTCGATTATCGTCTGATTAAAGAGATCTGGGCATATAGGGGAAACCGGATCGCCGTTCGTTTTGCTTATGAATTCCGAGATGATAGCGGCCAGTGGTTTCGCGCATATGGTAATGAAAACTGGGAATTCGATGAAGCTGGTCTGATGCAGCGCCGCATGGCCTCGATCAATGAATGTTCTATTCAGGAAGCTGGCCGGAAATTCCATTGGCCTCTTGGTCGCCGTCCGGATTCTCATCCCGGACTAAGTGATCTCGGGCTGTAAGCGCTGTGGTGCGTATCGTTATGGAACGTGAAGATACACTTCCTTTGCTTGGGGAAGTGTTTCGCGAATTCGGCTTTGAGGGCGCAAGCCTGTCTATTATCCATAAGCAGACCGGAATTGGACGTGGAAGCCTCTATCATTTCTTTCCTTCGGGGAAGGAGGAGATGGCGGCGGCTGTGTTGTCGAACATTGATGCATGGTTCGGACGTGAAGTGTTCAAACCGCTTGCGGAGTCTGCTGAACCTGAGGTCGCAATTGACCAGATGTTTACGTCGGTTGACGCTTATTTCAGATCGGGAAAACGCATCTGTCTGGTTGGAGCTTTTGCTCTTTCAGACACGCGCGATCGATTTGCTGTGGCTCTGAGCACCTATTTCAGGCGTTGGCTTGATGCGCTGGCGGCAGCATTATGTCGGGTGGGTTTCGCGCCAGATCGCGCCTGTAGCTTGGCGGAAGAGGTCGTGACAGGAATACAGGGTGCGATCATCCTGACGCGGACTCAGCAGGACAGCGTTTTTTTCGAACGGTCCATAGAGAGACTCCGCGCAGCGACACGGATTGAAAAAACCTGAACGTGCTGACGTGTTCAGTCCCGGAATAATTGTATCAGCCCAGTCTCCAACGCGCGCGATTTCAGCCCGAGTCGATTTTCCATTGGCGTGATGTCGAACGCCTTGTCTTCCAGAAGGCGACGAATCTCGGTTGGCGCGATGGAGGGGATACGGGGGAGGAAGCGCGTGGCTGCTCCCGCTGTCATCAGGACGGGCGCGGGTAACGAGATGACGGGGCGGAGTCTGATTCCTGCCGCTTTTGCGACAAGAGCGATAAAATCTCGATAGGTGACGGCTTCAGGGCCGGCGACGATCAGAGATTCCGGTCCTGTCAGGCGTAGCGACAGAGCAGCCAGCAGGGCATTCGTTACATCATCCTGATGGATGGGTTGCACCAGAGCCTTGCCGCCGCCGGGCAAAGGCACGATGGGCAGCTTGCGCAGCAATGTTGCAAGGCGCTGCACATTATCTTCTCCCTGAGCACCATAGATCATGGTCGGATGTAGGATCATTCCCGGACGCCCGGAATTGAACAGAGCACGTTCTCCAGCCATGACGCCATTGCCGTGCTCATCCGGCCAGCGGGTGAAACGGCGTGTGCTGCCCAGAGCAATCAGAGGCACGTCGGGTTTGAGGGCTGTCAGCAAGGCTGGAATGTTTCGTGCGTGGGCTGTGCAGACCACGCGCTCTGCATCGGCGAGCACTTCCGCCAGACGAGTTTGTGATCCGGTGAGATCAGCAATGCGCGGCGTCAGAGGAAGGCCGGATGCCTCAAAGCGTGCGGCGTTTCTGGCGATGGCGATCACGGGAATATTGCGCGCCATAAGGGCACGACAGAGCGCTGCTCCGGATCGTCCTCCGGCACCAATGACGTGGACGGGGGAGGCGCTCAAAGACACGACTCTGTCGGTGGGGGCAGCATTCGACATCTGTTCAGGGAGCCCGAACGCTGAAGCCGAATTGACCGGCCATGGCGGGCATGGAGACAGCCAGCGGCAACAGGGATACCAGCATGGAAATGGAAACCGGCTTGGGTGGCGCAATAGTGATGGTCAGGGGACCTTTCCCGGGATTGACCACATAGCGGAGGAATTGTGCCGGGAGTTTCGGCGTCTGGTCGGTAATCGAGGTTTCCAGAAGGTGCCGTGCTTCATCGGGAGAAATGTTGCGTGTTTTGGCCCATGCGTCGATTCCATGGGTAACCAGACCGGCATCCAGCCATTTGAACTGGAGCTGTTGGACATTGGCGTTGCCGGCAAGCAGTTGCTTCCATGAATCAGAAGCTGCGTTGACGTTGGACAGATCGAACGAGAAATTCAACTGCCCCATATCGCGGATGTTGGCATGTCCGTTGCTTTGGAGAGTGTGGGTTGAGGGATCAATGGTTCCGTCTGTCGTGGCATCGAGAAGCAGGCCATTATAACCAAGAGACACAAGGCGGGCAGCGGCTGGCACGAGGGTGCTTAAAGTCAGATGATCGAGCGAGCTGTGTGTCGTGATCTTGTCTTTTCCTTCTCTGGTTTCGTCAGAAAGCTTCTGGAAGGAAAGAATGAGGGGGGATTTCTCGTCTGTGCCGTCCTGCAGAGTCATGTTGGCGATGTTCAGAGTCCGTGCGCCATTGATTCCGGGTGTCGTCCATTCCAGCACATTGTTGGCCAGGGATAGCCCTTGCAATGAAACAGTGTCGAGTGAGAGGCGGCGGGCTGGCGCACTTTTGGAAAGAACCGTCAGTTTCCGAAGTTTCAGGTCGCTGGCCTGATCAGGAATGAAATTGTTCAGGATGAAATCACCGACATTGATCGAGAGTTGAAGTCCATCGGTGGAGGTCTTCAGATTCTGGATGGAAAGGTGCCTGAAGCGGGTTTTCCCCAGCGTCAGTGATGCAGGAAGAGCGGCAAGAGGATCGGGAGCGGTTGCTGCCGTGTCGAGGACCCGGAAGGCCTGCATCAATGCGGGAAAATCGAGGATCAGATCAGATCCGCTCAGAGCGCCGATTTCAACGGGCCAGGAGGTCTGGCTGATATTGATATCTGTTGCGTCGATATGGCCGAAACCAACAACATTCCCCGCTTCTTCTGAGGGGTGAGACAGTTTTATGCTGCCCACACTGATGGCTGGCTGGCCGGGGGATGTGAACGTGACACCCGTAAGGCGGATTGTGCCGACGGCGCTGGCGTGGGCGCTTTTCCAGTTCAGGGACGCGCCGTCGGGGAGCAGATCTTTTTCCTGCTGCAAGGCTTGCTCAAGGCGATTCTGGGCAATGTGTCCGGCGATGATCCACGTGCCGGCTCCGGCGAGCAGAAAGATGGGGATGATAGTGAAAGCTGCGCGCCTGGACATTGTGTGCGGGACTCCGGTCTCTGGCCGTTTGGCTGAAAGATTCGCGTTGTGCCTGTGCAAGAGGTGTCCTCCGGCACTTGTTTACAGGGTGATACCGGTGGCGGGCATGATGGGCAAGAGAGGGTGTGGTATTATGATACCGTATTAAAAAATGGCGGAAAAGCGGGGGCTATTGAGGGAGTATGTGCATTTCTATCTTGACGGGAGCGTTTCTGATGCGCATAAGGCGCCACCCTAATTACTCATGCTTTCTGAACGGAAGATCGCAGTATGAAGACCACCCTCTCGCTGAAGCCTGCGGAGGTGACGAAGAACTGGATCCTGATCGACGCCGAAGGGCTCGTTCTTGGTCGTCTCGCCACCATCATCGCACAGCGTCTGCGCGGCAAGCACAAGCCGCAGTTCACTCCTCATGTTGATTGTGGCGACCATGTCGTTGTGATCAATGCCGAGAAGGTGAAGCTGACCGGTAACAAGGTTGCGCAGAAGCTTTTCCATTATCACACTGGCTATGCTGGTGGCATCAAGACACGCACGATCACTCAGCGTCTGACCGGCAAGAACCCGGGCCAGGTTGTTGAGAAGGCTGTTGAGCGTATGATTACGCGCGGTCCGCTGCAGCGTCAGCAGATGCGCAACCTGCATGTTTATGCGGGCACCGAGCATCCGCATGCTGGTCAGCAGCCGCAGGTGCTGGATGTCGCGGCTCTGAACCGCAAGAACACTGCTGTCGCGAAAAGCGGAGTCTGAGACACATGTCTGAAACCCAGGAACGCACAGGCACGCTGGCTGACCTCAAAGAAGTCGCAGCGACCATCGTCACCGATGCAGCGCCTGTTTACGAGCAGAAGCTCGATGCACAGGGCCGCTCCTATGCAACCGGTCGTCGTAAGGACGCTGTTGCACGCGTGTGGATCAAGCCGGGCAAGGGCGACATCACGGTCAATGGCCGTCCTGTTGGCACCTATTTCGCACGTCCGGTTCTCCGTATGCTTCTCACCCAGCCTTTTCTGGTGTGCGATCGCTACAACCAGTTCGACGTTGTCTGCACGGTTACAGGCGGTGGTCTGTCCGGTCAGGCTGGCGCCGTCCGTCACGGCATCAGCCGTGCACTGACACACTATGAGCCTGCTCTGCGCAGCATCCTGAAGGCCGCCGGGTTCCTGACCCGTGACAGCCGTGAGGTTGAGCGTAAGAAATATGGCCGTGCGAAGGCCCGTCGTTCCTTCCAGTTCAGCAAGCGCTGATCTGCGAAAGAACGCGTTTTTCGCGGAAGCCGTCGGTTCTCAGGACCGGCGGTTTTTTTATGTCTGCACGCCTGTATCGAGTGGTTGCCCTTTTGTGATTTGAAAATCTTCAGTTCACACGCTTGTTCAAAGTGGGCAAAGTTGTTGCAATAATATTTCCAGTCGTATGTCAGCTATTCTTCTGACGGATCGAATGATTAATATTTTGCCAGTTTTGATGTGGAGGATAGATGATCCCACGTTTTACCGATCATGCTGCGAATGAGCGCACTTTTCTGGCATGGATTCGAACGGCTCTGGCTATGGTGGCTTTCGGGGCAGTGCTGACAAAATTTGATGTGTTTATGCGTATGGTTGTTACGCAGGGACGGGCAACCACCCCTAGCCATTTTGTGGCGACAGCACTGGGCGTGATGTTTGTTATTCTTGGCATTATCTTGTTCCTGACATCCTACAGACGTTTTGTCAGGACCCGTAATGCAATTGCGATGGAGCAGATTCATGCACCAGAGCCAGCGGATATGGAACGCAATATAACGATTGCTTTGATGATTCTTGGGACTGCGGTATTGGCGGCATTGATTGTGACAATCAGAACCTAGGAAAGCTGTGAGCTGAAGGCGTTTCAGTAAAGATTATCAGAGTCAGGCAGTGTGAAAGAATTCTGTCCGGTGCTGCTGAGGGGTTTTCTGATTATTGAGGTAGGTTTTATTCCCTGCAAATGGGTCATTTCCGGGCATTTGTTTTGCCGGAATGTGCAGGAATTCTGTTATTTCAGTCAGATTCTTTGTGGCATCGTTTTATTCACAGAGAGACTTTCTTGATATGTGGCCTTTCTTTTTCAATATTTACCAAAATTTTTCTGAAAAAAGGCTGTGCCGTTGCAAGAATAATGGTTCCGGCTAATGCAATCACTGTCAAAATCATGAAAAGATGCCCGAACACCCCAACAACCTGCTCTGGTGAAAGTGTTGGGGACAGGCGCGCGAGTGCCAGCCTGTTGGCCAGAAAGCCTCCTCCATACATTGCTGTTCCGATGGATAGAAAGAAGAGTGCTGTTGCAAGGCTGTTGAAGCGTGAGGGGATGTATTCAGCTATGACAGCAAGGCCCAGGCTGTTCATCAGAAGACCTGCAATTGAGATCAGGGCGTAGCTGGCTGCAAAAGTCCATGGAGACATGAGA
>JAAYUA010000089.1 GCA_012517935.1 Acetobacter sp.
AGTCGAGCGCACTTCTCCAAGTTCCAAAGGAGCATCTTTGGAAGAAACCGCAGGCTCTTCAGGCATCGCGGACGCAAGACATGCCTTGGACCGCGCAATCAGCGAAGTAGCACGCTCCCACGCGGCATCAGGCATATCATCATCAGAAGGCCTGATCGGAGCAGCCAGAATCAATTCATCCGTGACGCCGTCAAAGATCGCAAACAATCCCGGCCGCATCAAAATAGCTTCGGGCAGTTCCAGATCATCCGGAGGAGCATCAGGCAGACGCTCCATCTGACGCACCATGTCATATCCCAGATAACCGAACACCCCGCCAGTCATCGGGGGAAGTCCATCCGCAAGATCCAGACGGCTGGAAGCGATCAAGTCCCGCAAACTGTCCAACGGCGTTCCCGCCACAGGCTTGAAAGCCTCATCACCTCCGTCAGGATCACGGCTGATCGAAGCGCGACCATCGTGGCATTTCCAGATCAGATCAGGCTTCAGCGCGATAATCGAATAACGACCACGCACAAGCCCACCCTCGACACTTTCCAGAAGAAGCGTATTGCGTCCCGTACCGCCATCCAGACCACGCAAGCGGAGAAGTGCCGCGACCGGTGTCAGAAGATCCGCCGGTTCCACGCTGAAAACAACACTTGCCGCACCGGCACCCCAGGCTTCTGCACACTGCTCACGCGAAGGAGAAATGGCCGCCGAGGGGTTAAGGAAGCCGTTGCTCATGGATTGCCTCCCAAACCTGCCATGGCAAGCGCCGTAGACACACCCTGCGGATTGATTTTTGGCTTCACCTGATCCGAAATCGCTTTCACAAAAGAAGCCATCACATCATCCGACAGCGTTTCGCTCATGCCATCACGAACACGCGCGACACCGGTTGAATCAAGCTTCGGATCGGGATGCGTAATCCCGGTCACAGTGACAACCACATAATCCCCGGCATCTTCACCCATAACGGAAGAACCGGCAGGCATCGCCAGAATGGTTCGCACCATGTCCTGTGGCAGTTCGGAAGAAGGATGCGCCAGAGACAACATCAGTCCCTTGTGAACAGGCGTTCCATCCGTTGAAACTGCCGCAACACCACCAGCATTTCCCTTAGCCGCGATATAAAGAGATGTCGCTTTTACATCGGCTGCATGCTGGCGGGCAGCATCACGCCATGCCGCCAGAACTTTTGCACGCGCATCCTCGAACGGAATCATATGCCCGGGCTCGATGCCATCAACAGAAACAGCATACCAGCCTTCAGACGGATGACCCTTTTCACCGGGAACCTCAATCAGGGTTGGCGGCGTTTTCTCATCCTGCGCGAAAATACGGGCAACAACAGCTGCACGGAGAGCCCCCGAAGCAGGAACAGGCGCCTCTTCTCCTGATTTGGTCATGCCCGTCGCATCTACGTAACCAGATGCTGCCGCTGCACCGATATCGGAGGGAATCTGGTCGATACCGCCACCGGCAATCGCATCCTGCAGCTTCGATACGCGTTGCGACACCTGCTCAGGCGCACGCGCCTTGACCAGTTCTTCCTGCAATTCAGGCTTCGCATCATTGAAATCCGTATCATGCGCCGGAGTTACCTTCGTCACACGAAACACGACCCAGCCGGTGTCAACCTTTACAGGTCCTTCGACCTCATCAGCAGACGCACCGAAAACAGCTTTACGCAGCCCCTCTGAGGGAAGTGCATCAGGGCGCGCATCAGGGAATTCGACCGCAGCCAGATTTTTCGAAGCAGCCTGCACCTTTGCCCAGTCAGCCCCACCTTTCCACAAGGCGGCAATCGCATCAGCCTGCTTCTGATCCGGCGCCGTGATGATCTGAACACTGCGCAATTCGGGAACATGGAAGCGGGAAGACTGGAAGTCATAGACTTTCTTCAGTTCCTCATCCGTAAACGTCATGCTGCGACCAATCGTGTCCGCGGAGAGAACAACAATTTTCGCGTGACGATATTCCGGTGTCCGGAATTGCCATGGATGATTGTTATAATAGCGCTTCAGCACCGCATCTTCCGGCTCAGGCAATGTATCCTGTGCCGCGAAGGGGATACGCACGATATCAAAGCTGCGCGTTTCGGTTTCATACTGATAAATTCTGTCAACGACGCTATCTGCAACCTTTGCGCCCCCCGACAGGGGCACAATGAAGGAGCGGATGGCCATATCTTCGCGGATCAGGTCCAGCAGATGCTGTTCCGTCATTCCCTGCTGCGCCAGACGCTGATCCATCAGCTTGCGATCAAAATTCCCGTCGGGACCATGAAAATAGGGCAGCGCGAAAACCTGCTCGCGCACAGCGTCATCCGGAACAACAACGTCCTGACGTCGCGCCATTTCCAGAAGTTCGGCCTGACCGATCAAAGACGCCAGAACCTGTCGCGCCATCTGCGGACGCATAATCGCAGGGATATTGTGATAATCAGCAACACCGATCTGGCTGGCCAGTTCCGGAAGCTGTCTCTGCAAGGCTTCAGCCAGTTCAGCTGCCGTTATTTTCCTTGATCCAACCGATGCAGCGACGTCGGCCGACTCACCAAGGTTGCCCAGCACATCACCGACCCCCCATCCGACAAAAGCTATGAAGATCAGACCGGCGATGGCACGCCCGATCCAGGAATCGACAATGAAATGACGGAGAAAGGAAATCATGCAGGCAACAGTCCGATGACGATATAGAAACTCATGACCGAGCGATAAACGCGACCTTAAAAGCCGTGCTCAACGTTTGGCGGGTCGACACCATATGCTTACCACGACGAATTGACCAGCGAGCCCAGCTTTCCCGAAACTTGCCCCAAAGGTCGATTGTGGTTTAGCTCTGCCTTCCAGATTCAGAATGCACAACAGGCAAGACATCTGAAGCAGATGGCAGCGGGGATAACGCTCATGAGCAGACAGATCATCGTCGGCAACTGGAAAATGAACGGCCTTTCGAAAGATTCGACCGCGCGAACGGAAGCCATTCTGTCAGCCTTACCCGATACCGCAGTCGATATCGTCATATGCCCGCCATTCACTCAACTGGCAGCAATTGCGTCACTGACCGCAAATTCTCCCGTAGCCTGTGGCGCGCAGGATTGCCACATGGAATCAAAAGGTGCCTTCACCGGAGATATCTCCCCGGAGATGCTGGCGGACCTTGGTGTTTCCCATGTCATTCTGGGCCATTCCGAACGCCGCCAGACTCATGGCGAAATAGATGAGACTGTTCGGGAGAAGACAGTCGCCGCCATCAAGGCTGGCCTGACGCCGATTGTCTGCATTGGAGAGACTGAAGACCAGAGAGAAACCGGTCAGGCAGAAGACGTGCTCGGCTGGCAAATCAAGGGCTCTCTGCCAGATGGCTTCAACGGAATTCTTGCCTATGAACCCATCTGGGCAATCGGCACCGGCCTGGCGGCAACCACCAGCGATATCACCGATGCCATGACCTTCCTCCGGGCCGAACTGGTCCGCCAGTTTGGAGAGAATGGCAAAACGATACAAATCCTGTATGGTGGCTCCGTCAACGCTGGAAACGCATCCGAGATTCTCGCGATTCCCGATGTCGCGGGTGCCCTTGTGGGCGGCGCCAGCCTTGACCCGGAAGCCTTCCTGACCATTGTCCGGGCTGCCTCCGCGCACTAAAGCAGACCCAATATCCAGCCTCTGAACCGGAAGCCTTCATGAACACTCTGTTGCTGACCCTGCATTTCATTGTCACCATCGCCCTGATCGGCACAGTGCTGATCCAGAGAAGCGAAGGCGGCGGCCTGGGTATCGGCAGCTCTCAGGGAATGGGATCTTTCATGACCGGTCGCGGGACCGCGAATCTGCTGACCCGCTCGACCGCCGTTCTCGCCGCGATCTTCATGGCTCTCTCACTTGCTCTGGCGATCATGAACACTGGCAGCATTGCTGGCGGGAACAACGATATCCTCGCCAATCCACCTCCGGCGGCAAAAGTCGAGGCACCTGTTCCGGCCACACCGGCTCAGACATCTCCTGAAACAGCAGGCGCCACCCACTGATATGATGCCAGAGCCGGGATCTTTCCCGGCTTTTTTATACCCATAACAATCAGCCCATTAGCGGCACATATTCGTCTTCCCGTTTCAGATTTCTTGGAAGAGATGCGCTTTCACGCAACTCCGTACTTCCCTCACACCTCCGCTCCGGTGTAGGGAAACCTTCCATGACGCGGTTCATTTTCATCACAGGCGGCGTGGTGTCCTCCCTTGGCAAGGGAATTGCATCAGCAGCTCTCGCCACCCTCCTTCAAGCCCGGGGCTACAAGGTCCGGCTCCGTAAGCTTGACCCCTATCTCAACGTCGATCCGGGAACCATGAGTCCCTATCAGCACGGTGAAGTCTTCGTCACGGACGACGGCGCCGAGACTGATCTCGATCTTGGCCATTATGAACGCTTTACCGGGGTCAACGCCTCAAAAGCCGACAATGCCACGACCGGCCGGATTTATTCGGATGTCATCGCTCGCGAGCGCCGCGGTGATTATCTTGGGGGAACTGTTCAGGTCATCCCGCACATCACCGATGCCATCAAGGAGCGTATCGTCAGCGGAACCGAGGGACTGGACTTCGTGCTTGTCGAAATCGGCGGAACAGTCGGCGATATCGAGAGCCTGCCCTTCCTTGAAGCCATCCGTCAGTTGCGCAACGACCTTGGTGCGGAAAAAACCATTTTCGTTCATCTGACGCTGCTGCCCTGGATTCCGTCCGCAGGGGAACTGAAAACCAAACCGACCCAGCATTCAGTCAAAGAACTTCAGAATGTCGGTATCCAGCCGCAGATTCTTCTCTGCCGCTGTGATCGTCCGATTCCTGAAAACGAACGTCGCAAGATCGCGAACTTCTGCAACGTGCGTCCTCAGGCCGTCATCGCTGCGCGTGATGTTGATACGATTTACGCATGCCCTCTGTCCTATCATGCCGAAGGCATGGACACCGAGGTTCTGCACCATTTCGGCCTTCCTTATGACAAGGAGCCCGATCTGAGTTCATGGCACCGGATCGTCAATACGGTGAGAGAACCGGAGGGTGAGGTGCGTATTGCCGTCGTTGGCAAATACACAGCCATGCTCGACAGCTATAAATCCCTGAACGAAGCCCTGCTGCATGGCGGAATCGCGAACCATGTGAAGGTCCATCTGGACTGGGTTGAATCCGAGATTTTCGAAAAAAATCCCGAATCCCTTGAGCGTCTGGCGAACGTCGATGGCATTCTGGTGCCGGGCGGCTTTGGTGAACGTGGCTCCGGCGGCAAAATCGAAGCCGTCCGTTTTGCACGTGAACAGGGCATCCCTTTCTTCGGGATCTGTTTCGGCATGCAGATGGCGGTCATCGAATGTGCCCGTAACCTCGCCGGACTTCCCAACGCATCCTCAACCGAATTTGGACCGACCACGGAACCTCTGGTCGGCCTGATGACGGAATGGGCACGCGGGAACGAAATGCTCCGTCGTCGGGAAGGTGGAGATCTGGGCGGCACCATGCGCCTGGGGGGGTATCTTGCCCATCTGAAACCCGGCTCGCGTGCTGCCGCCGTTTATGGCAAGGCCGAAATCCGGGAGCGCCATCGCCATCGCTATGAAGTCAATATCCACTATCGCGAGCAGCTGGAAAAAGCCGGACTGATCTTTTCAGGTCTGTCCCCGGATGGAATCCTCCCGGAAGTCGTCGAATATCCCGACCACCCCTGGTTCATCGCCGTGCAGTATCATCCGGAACTGATTTCCCGTCCGCTTGATCCGCATCCACTGTTCTCCGGCTTTATCGAAGCCGCCAAAAAACGGTCCGGTCAGGCAAAATGATCATCCCGCACGAAACCGGCGCACGCGCCTTCAGAATCGGTCGTATCGGTATCGGCGGCGGCTTGCCGCTCGTACTGATCGCAGGGCCGTGCCAGATTGAATCTGCTTCCCATGCGATGGAAACCGCCATCGAGCTGGTAGAAATCTGCGAGAAAGCCGGAATCGGGCTGATCTATAAAAGCTCTTTCGACAAGGCGAATCGGACCAGCATAAGCACTGCCCGCGGTGTTGGAATGGAGCAGGGTCTCACCATCCTGTCCGATATCCGCTCCGCTCTCAATATTCCGGTTCTGACAGACGTTCACACCGCCGATCAGTGCGCACCCACTGCACAGGCCGTCGATGTCCTTCAGATTCCTGCATTTCTCTGCCGGCAAACAGACCTTCTGCTTGCAGCAGGAAAAACAGGCGCTGCCGTGAATGTTAAAAAGGGGCAGTTCCTTGCCCCCTGGGACATGAAACACGTTGCCGCCAAACTTGCATCAACCGGCAATGACCGGATCATGCTTTGCGAACGCGGTACCAGTTTCTGATACAACACCCTGGTCAGCGACATGCGCGGCCTTCCAATCATGGCGCAGACCGGGTGGCCCGTGATTTTCGATGCGACACACTCCGTTCAACAGCCCGGCGGGCTTGGGGGTGTATCCGGCGGACAGCGTGAGTTCGCTCCGGTTCTGGCCCGCGCTGCTGTTGCCACCGGCATTTCCGGCGTTTTCATCGAAACGCATCAGAACCCGGACAAAGCGCCCAGCGATGGCCCGAACATGATTCCGCTTCATGAAATGCCCGCGCTGCTGGATCGTCTCATTCGTCTGGATCAGATCGTCAAAGCTCCCTGATGTTTTCATCAGGGAGCTTCTACCTTCTTTTCTCCTGAAAAGCCTTCTGCAGAAAGCACGCCCCTGCTTTCATGCTTTTACGCACTTCCGGAAGGAGTGCGTAAAAATTCAGGCTTCCATGCAGCATCCCCTTCATCACCATCAGATCACATCGCACGCCTGCCTGCTGCAAGGCATCGGCATATAAAACAGCATCATCACGCAGCGGATCACAGGCTGCCGCAATAACGACAGCCGGCGGCAAATCACTCAAATCCTCAGACAGACCCGGGGAGAAGCGGATATCCTCCACCTCTGCCGGAGTGTTCAGAACCTGCGCCGCATACCATTCAAGTAATGAGCGCGTCAGGACCGGTCCCTGAGCATATCTGATCCGAGAGGGCAGCTTCCGGTCGCCCATCAATGCAGGATAGAACAATAATTGAGCCGCAAGCGGAGTGTGGATCTTTTCACTTTCTTCTCGCGCAGCGTCACGCATTCTGTGCGTCAGATATGCCGCCAGCGTCCCGCCTGCACTATCGCCTGCAACAGCAACGTGACCACCACTTTCCTCCGCACGCTGCATCAGCCACTGCAAAGCCTCCCACGCGTCTTCATGACCTGCTGGAAATTTATTTTCCGGGGCTAGACGATAATCCAGAGAGACCACCGTCGCCTTCGCGTGTCTGGCAATGACGCAACAAATGCCGTGATGGGAGTTCAGGTCGCAATGAACAAAACCACCTCCATGCAGAAACAATATGAAGTCCCCCGTTGCTCCAAAAGGAACAAATACACGGGCGGGCAGAGCCCCTGATTGTGCAGGAATTCCGATATTCCGGACTTTCTTCAGCCACATCGACGACAAACATAATGGCATCAGACTACGCCCGGTTGAACGTCGCAGCATGGCAAAGGCTATTTCACGACTGACTTCCGTTCGCGCGGCCTTTCCCCTGCTCCGCTTTCGTTGCCAGGCAATCATTTTTTCCGCGATCTTCAGAAATATGGTCGACCGCAGATCAGGAACATTGTCAGGTCGATGGAACATCAAACACGAAATCCCGGAAAATTTTTTGCATGGATTACCGCCAACTCCCAACATCACAAAACAAGAAAACTGCTTGTCATTCGGACCAAAACGACAGGAACAGGCTTGACTGAAACGTGAGACCGGCTCAGGGTCCGCCAGCCAGACGGTCGGACGGTCGCTGCCTTTCCGCAAGGAAGGGGGGAGGAAAGTCCGGGCTCCACGGAAGAACGGTGCCGGCTAACTGCCGGCGAGGGTGACCTCAGGGAAAGTGCCACAGAAAACAAACCACCTTCCGGCTTCTCTGCCGCAGGAAACTGCGTTTTTGAAGTGAAGGTAAGGGTGAAACGGTGCGGTAAGAGCGCACCGCGCTTCTGGTAACAGCGGCGGCAGGGCAAACCCCACCGGGAGCAAGACCGAATAGGGACGACAGGAAACGGGCCACGGCCTGATTTCCGGGGGGTCTTCCGCCCTGTCGTCCGGGTTGGTCGCGTGAGGCGTGTTGCAAGACACGTCCCAGAGGAATGACCGTCGCGGTCCGTTATGGACCCGTACAGAACCCGGCTTACAGACCGTCTGGCATCTTTCATCTTCCGCCCCATCACTGTTCCATGAAAATCGCCCCCTTGATCTGGAATAGAACAAAAAAAGAACATAAAGGGTTTATATGTTCTATTTATTCGTCTGGAATTACTCTTCCGTTTTAACTGGCCTTTAATTCGATTCCATATTTTTTAGCGGTTTCCTGCGGTTTATACTTCCATTTTAATTTGACGTCCCATGAAATCCCATGGTATCCCATCCCTTGGGACATCACATTCCACACGGGGCGTCAGCCGCAACACATTCAGATCGACAAGACGGAAGGACTGCTTTTCGGTGAAAGTATTCCTCGGCACATTTGAAAACCGCTTCGATGCGAAGGGCCGCGTTTCAATTCCTGCCGGGTTCCGTTCCGTTCTGCGTGCTCAGGAAAGAGAAGGAGAAGCCCTGCTTGTTCTGCGTCCTTCTCACACCCACCCCTGCATTGAAGCCTGGCCTTCTGCAGGTTTTTCAAAACTCGCGGAACCGCTTGATCGCATCGACATGTTTTCGGAAGAGCATGACGATCTGTCAGCCGTTCTCTATGCCGATGCATGGCCCCTGGATCCAGATCGGGAAGGGCGCATGATTTTGCCTGATTTCCTTCGTAGTCACGCCGGATTAACTGATGCAGTGACATTTATGGGTATGGGTACAATTTTTCAGATCTGGGAACCATCCGCAGCACTCCGCCGGCGGGAAGAAGCACGTCAACGCTCCCGCCATCGCACTCTGCCTGCAACCGGAAAGAGCGGTGCATGAGTGATTCTGCTGTCATCATCCGGGATGCAGGGCATGATCCCGGGCATATTCCGGTCATGCTTCCAGAAGTTCTTGAATATCTGCGTCCGGAATCTGGAGAAATCCATATCGACGGAACATTCGGCGGCGGCGGTTATACGCGGGCCATTCTGGCTTCAGCCGAATGTCAGGTTCTGGGTGTGGATCGCGATCCTGCCGCCATTGAACGTGGCAACAGACTTTCTGAAGAGCTTGGTCCCCTCCCCTCCTCCATGCCGCGACTCACCATGTTGCACGGTCCTTTTGGGACAATGTATCAGCTCGCTGAAGCAGCGGGTTTCACCTCCGTCAATGGTGTCGTTCTGGATCTTGGCGTCTCCTCATTCCAGATCGATGAAGCCGAACGTGGATTTTCTTTTCGCATGGACGGTCCTCTCGATATGAGAATGAGCAGTTCGGGACGCTCGGCTGCCGATCTGATTGCCAACGCCACGGAAAGCGAACTCGCCGATATTTTCCATTTCTATGGCGAGGAGCGTTATGCACGACGCGTTGCGCGCGCTGTCGTAAGCGCCCGCACCACAACAGCTGTGGAAACGACGTTGCAGCTTGCGGAAATTATTCGCTCCGCCGTTCCTGCCGATCGATCGGGTATTGATCCTGCCACACGTTCCTTTCAGGGACTTCGGATCGCCGTAAATGACGAACTTGATGAAATCCATCGCGGGATAGAGGCAGGTTTGAAACTCCTTGCCCCGGGAGGGCGGATGGTCGTCGTTTCTTTCCACTCGCTGGAAGATCGGATCGTGAAGCAGGCGTTTGCCACGGCAGCAGGGGCTGTGCCAGGACCATCGCGCCACAATCCGGGCGCCATGCTCAACCGTTCGGCTCCCCCCTCTTTCAAGCTGCTCTCCAGAAAAGCCGTTCGGCCCAGCGACGATGAATGTCGCCGAAATCCGCGTGCACGGAGCGCCCGTCTGCGTGCCATCGTCCGTACAGAAAACGTCCCGCCGCATCATTCCTCAGAGAAGGACATCAGCCGATGATCCGCCCATTCACCATCTTCTGTGTCTTTCTGGCTTTCGGCTCCGGTCTGTTTCTTTATTCAAAGAAACATCAGACAACGGTTCTGGATAAGAAGATTTCTGATATTGTGGACAATACGCAGCATATCCGTCAGCAGACAGCCATGCTTCGTACCGAATGGGCGCTTCTGAACCAGCCTGATCGGCTCACCAGGCTTGCAGGTCACTTCCTGTCTGATCTGCAACCCATGCAGCCCGCACAGTTCGTCCGCATGACAGACCTTGCATCTCATCTTCCTGCTCCAGGCACGAATATGGACAACGCCGTATCCCGTCCGGGCATGGCTGTCGTTCTTGCATCCCTGTCGGGGAATTCGATCACCGCTTCCCAGCCAGAAGCGACAGAAGCTATCGAGAAACCGATTGCGGCTGCTCCGGCTCTTCAGGTCGCGGCAAACGCCCCTCCGCATCCGCAACCTGCCATTCAAAACACAAATTCTGCACAGACTGGCCATTCACAACCTCACCATGCGGTTCTTGTGGCTTCCGTGACAGACATGCACCACGCCCCCACTCCCGTGGCCGTGAATGCTGCGCATCATGCGGCTTCCCCCGCACCGCATCAGGCTGTCGGGGAAAGCAAGGCTGCACCATTCCGCCTCGCTTCAGCAACACCACGTGTGGTTTCTGCGCCTCATGCAGCTCCAACCAAACTCGCGGTCTGGCATCCGACGGAAACCGCCCGCCCGCTGGCTCACCGGACAACGGCTCTGGCATCCGTGCAGAGCCAGTCTCTTCTTGGGCATAATTCCCTCGGTGGAGGACTTCCCCCGCCGGTTCCCGTTACAAACTAATTTGAAAAACAATAACGACAATGCGGCATTCAGCCGACGATTCCAGAAAGCATGACAACAGCGCATCGTCCCCTGCGCAGGATGTTCATGTAAACACGTCCAGACTGCGTGAAGATGCACTGCGGGAGAAGATGCATGTCCGTCTTCTCGGGGTTTCATGTGGTTTTCTGCTGCTTTTTGTGGCTGTCGCCATCAGACTGACTGTCGCGACAGTCATTTCTCCAATGGCACCGGAAAAGCGGCAGATTGCTTCCCAGGTTCCGGAAATCCCTCATATAGATCCCAATGAATCGCTTACCGGGGACATATCCCTCCCCCAGATCCAGCGCGCCAGCATCGTGGACCGCAATGGGCAGGTATTGGCAATTTCTCTTCCTGTTGCTCATGTTTATGCCAACCCGGAAGAATTGATCGACCCGGAAGAAGTCACCCACAAACTCAAAAAAATTCTGCCTGATCTGGATGAAGAGAAAACTATTGCGCATCTCTCTCAACAGAAACAGTTCGCCTATATCGCGCGCAACATCACCCCATCTCAGGAACTGGCGATTAACGATCTCGGTATTCCCGGAATATATTTCGAACCTGCTGAAAGGCGTCACTATCCTCAGGGAATTGTCGCAGCTCACATTATGGGTGCCGTTGACATCGACGATCGCGGCGTCGCGGGAATAGAGCGTTATTTCGACGAACGTCTGAGCACCGATCGTTCCCCTCTCCGGCTTTCCATCGACGTTCGCGTGCAGGGTGTTGCTCGTGAAGAACTGGCCAAAGCCATGTCAGAGTTCACTGCGATCGGAGCCTGTGCCATTGTCATGGATGTCAGGACCGGCGAAGTGCTCGCCATGGTCAGTCTGCCAGATTATGACGCCAACGAATTCGCACATACCTCCGCGGATTCCCGCTTCAACCGCGCCGTAACCGGCATGTATGAGCCGGGTTCAACGTTCAAACTCCAGACCGCGGCCATGGCCCTGCAACTCGGCGTTGCTCATGTGTGGGACCGTTTTTCCTCCATTCCGATCCATATTGGTCGCTTTACAATATCAGACATGAAGACGGATCATTTTTCGCCATGGCTCAGCCTTACGGAAGTCATGGCCTTTTCTTCCAACCCGGCCGCCGCACATATTGCGCTGGATGTCGGTGCCGAACGGCAGCGGGAATGGCTGAAAAACATGGGTTTTTTCAGCCCCGTTCCCATCGAACTGCCTGAAGCCGGTCGTCCAATCATCCCATCAGCTTCCCGCTGGGGCATATCGACCGTCATGACAGTCGGGTTTGGGCATGGCGTGGCTGAACCGCCGCTTGCCATTGTGCGTGGCACAGCGGCGACGGTTAATGGTGGTATTCTGGTTCGTCCAACCCTTCTGGCGCGAGAGGAACAGGAGACACTCGCAGAAAATGACCCTCAGGCCATGCTGCAGAGTGCTACGCCGACTTCAAGTGCTGCCTCTCCTTCGAAAGCATCGGACGTTTTCCCTGTGCCAGAAGGAGAGCGTGTCATATCACCAGAAAATTCCACTCTTCTGCGGAAAATTCTGCGACTTGACGTTGTGAAAGGCACCGGAAAAAACGCTGAATCACCGGGATATTTTGTCGGTGGAAAAACGGGAACAGCCGAAAAAATCGGCCCCAATGGACGCTATCTCAAACACGTCAATATCGCTGCATTCACCAGCATTTTCCCAATGAATAGCCCGCGTTACGCCGTGTATGTCATGCTTGACAGTCCACATGCCACAGCCGCAACCCACGGCTGGACCACGGCAGCCTGGAACGCAGGACCTGCAGTTTCAAGAATTATCTCACGTGTTGGTCCCATTCTGGGGGTTTTCCCGGATATCCAACATGCGGAACAGATTGACGCCAGTCTTGCGATCCCCATGCAACCTCCCGTGCCCCGTGGCTATCGCCCCCTCGGTCCCGGCAATGATCCCGGAGATCCGCGCAACGTAAAAAAACGGGATGACAATTCCAACGCCGTAACACCCGTCAAATCCGAAAAGAACACGACAGGCAAATCCATTTCCTCCATCAGACACGGCTGAATTATGCGTCTTTCTTCTCTTCTTTCCCAGACCGGCCTGTCTCTGACTGTCAGAGGCAACAGTGATCCGATAATCACCGGGATCACCGATGACAGCAGGAAGTGCAAACCCGGCTTTCTCTTTGCCGCGATCCCGGGCAGCGAACGTGACGGACGCACCTTCATTCCGCAGGCTTGCGCTGCCGGAGCCTCCGCTGTCCTGAGCACGCCTGACATCTCCATTTCCGAAGACATCGCCTATATCTCATCAGAAACACCGCGTAGAGATATTGCCCTTCTTGCTGCGCGTTTTTCCGGTCTTCAACCCGATCATATCGTTGCCATCACTGGCACCAATGGGAAAACCAGCACGGTTGACTTCATCCGTCAGATCCAGACTCTGCGCGGCCGCCATGCCGTCAGCCTGGGAACATTGGGACTGAGACCCGAAATCAGCCTGCCCGTTTCATTTCCGTATCTGACGACACCTGATCCGATCACTCTCGCTGCGGGGTTAAGCGCGCTGAGACAGGCCGGCATCACAGATGTTGCCATGGAAGCATCTTCCCACGGTCTCGATCAATGCAGACTCGATGGTGTGGACATCAAAGCAGCCGGCTTCACAAACCTGACCCGTGATCACCTCGATTATCACGGAAATATGGATGCCTATCGCAACGCAAAATTGCGTCTGTTCGGCACGCTTCTGCCCGAACATGGGCTTGCCGCGGCCAATGCGGATATGGACACAACAACACTTGAGGCTCTTCGAGAAATAGCTTCCAGACGTTCGCTGAATCTGCGTCTTGTCGGTGAAAATGGAAGAGATATCCGTCTTCTGGAATATATCCCCCGCCCAGAAGGGCAACTGCTCAAACTCGAAACCTCTTTTGGCCGGGCAGAAATTCTTCTGAAACTGCCTGGACGTTTTCAGGCCGACAATGTTCTGCTCGCTGCGGCCCTGTGTGACGAAGACGAGCAGGCACTCCCCGAAATCCTGTCACTCCTTCCTCAGCTCACCGGCGTTCCGGGGCGGCTTGAACATGTTCTGGACCGTTCCGAAGGGGCCGCAGCCTATGTCGATTTCGCACATACCCCTGATGCATTGACCAGAGCCCTGAACTCTCTGCGTCCACATGCTTCCGGACGTCTGATCGTCGTCTTTGGCGCAGGTGGTAACCGCGATAAGGGCAAGCGTCCTTTGATGGCCGCAGCAGCTGCCGCAGCCGCCGATATCGTGATCGTCACGGATGACAATCCACGTCATGAAGCGCCTGACGCCATTCGCAAGGATGTCATGGCCGGAGCGCCAGATGCTCTGGAAATCGGGGATCGTCGGAAAGCCATGGCAGAAGCGCTCTCCATGCTTCGTCGCGGTGATGTCCTTCTGGTCGCCGGCAAAGGGCATGAACAGGGACAGATCATTGGATCGGAAGTCTTCCCATTTGATGATGCTTCCGTCCTGCGCGAACTGGCCGGAGAATGAACATGTCCCTTGTTCTCTGGACCAGAGCCGAACTGGAAACCGCAACCGGAGGTCATTTCGCAGGATCGGAAGGTAGTGATGTCACCGGCATTTCCATCGACACCAGAACCCTTCAGCCCGGTGATCTGTTCATCGCCCTGAAAGGCGACAGTTCGGATGGTCATGCCCATGTAGCAACAGCACTTGAAAAAGGCGCAGCAGCTGTACTCGTGCACGAAGCTCCTGCCATTCAGGATGGCAGACTTCTGGTTGTCGGTGATACGCTGCTGGCACTTCAGGATCTTGCAAGAGCAAGACGAGCACAATTTACAGGACGTCTGATCGCCGTCACAGGTAGCGTCGGGAAAACCACGACCAAAGACATGCTGGCTACGGCCCTCTCAGCATCCGGTCGCGTCCATGCGGCAGTTGCATCCTATAATAATCATTGGGGCGTTCCCCTGACGCTTGCACGGATGCCGCGCGATGCAGAATGGTGCATCAGCGAAATCGGGATGAACCACTCGGGAGAAATCACGCCGCTGGCCGCAATGTGCCAGCCGCATGTGGCCGTAATCACCACGATTGGCTCTGCACATATTGGCCATATGGGCAGCATTGCCGCAATCGCGGAAGAAAAAGCCTGCCTGATCGCCCAATTGCAGCCCAACGGAATTGCCGTCGTTCCAGACGATGCCAAAGGGCAGGCCTATTTTGAAGCTGCTGCGAAAACATCCGGAGCCATTCTCTGGAAATGTGGCGAGCAGCCGGACAGCACGGCACGGCTGCTCGATCTTGTACAAACCGACATCGGCAGCAACTTCATGGCGGCCATCAATGGGACAACTTTTCCCGTCCATCTCTCCGTCCCTGGAAAACATCTTGCACGGAATGCGCTTTCCGCCCTTGCCGCGATTATTGCCGCAGGAGGAGATGGTGAGAGAACCGCACAGGCGCTTGGCACTTTCCGTCCGGGCAATGGACGCGGAGCCAGACGCGAAATTCTGGGGGGCAGCGTCACACTTCTGGATGAAAGCTACAATGCCTCCGTTCCGGCCATACTTGCCGCCCTCGAGGTCCTCCGCATCACACAGGCCAAACGACGCATCGCAGTCCTTGGCGACATGCGGGAGCTTGGTGATTTCTCAGCTTCCGAGCATCTTTCCCTGCTTGCTCCAGTTTCAGAAACCGCTGATCTCGTCTTCTGTTGCGGACCCAACATGAAACTCCTGTTTGATGCGCTGCCTCCATCACTGCAAGGTGGATGGGCACCCACGTCAGCCGAACTGGCTCCCGCAGTTCGCGCCTCCCTCCATGCTGGCGATGCCGTTCTGGTCAAAGGCAGCCTGGGTTCAGCCATGCGCACCATTGTTTCTGTGCTTGATCAGACTGGAGACACTCCCTGATGCTTTACCTTCTTGTTTCCCAGCATGATCATGCACCTTTCCTGAATCTCTTCCGCTACATCACGTTCCGCTCTGGTGCCGCCTGCCTGACGGCGCTCATGATAAGCCTCCTTTTCGGAGGGCCCGTCATTCGCATGCTGCGTCGTATACAGCGGGAGGGTCAGCCCATCCGTGCTTCTGGTCCGGAACGCCATCTTCTGGAAAAAGCCGGCACACCGACGATGGGCGGTGTGTTGATTTTGCTGTCACTGTTCATTTCAACACTCCTCTGGGCCGACCTGAAAAATGGTTTCGTCTGGGCTGTTCTGTTCGTGACTGCCGGTTTTGGCGCCGTCGGTTTTGCAGACGACTATCTCAAGCTGTCCCGTCGCAATACAGCCGGCGTTCCGGGAAAAGTCCGTCTTTTCTGCGAATTCCTCACATCCCTGATCGCCGGATACTGGCTTCAGCATCTGATGCCGCCGGAACTCGCAAACAAACTCGCCTTTCCATTCGTCAAGGAAGCGCTGCTGCCACTTGGCTTTGCCTTCCCCATCTTCGCCATGATCGTCATCACGGGATTTGGCAACGCTGTGAATTTCACCGATGGGCTCGATGGGCTTGCCACAGTCCCCGTCATTATCGCCGCTCTGGTCTTTGCCCTGATTTCCTATCTGGTCGGCAACCATGTTTTCGCAGACTATCTGCAACTTCACGCTGTCCCGGGCACGGGAGAACTTGGGGTTTTCTGCGCAGCACTGGTCGGCGCCGGTCTTGGCTTCCTGTGGTATAACGCGCCACCAGCCGCCGTGTTCATGGGGGACACAGGTTCCCTCCCGCTCGGCGGCGCTCTGGGGGCCGTAGCCGTCGCAGTCAAGCACGAACTGGTCCTCTGCATCGTCGGAGGCCTTTTTGTGATCGAAACGCTTTCTGTCATCATTCAGGTTGGATGGTTCAAGCGTACCGGGCGTCGTGTTTTCCTGATGGCCCCCCTGCATCATCATTTCGAAAAAAAGGGCTGGCAGGAACCGAAAATTGTTATCCGTTTCTGGATCGTTGCCATTATCTTCGGCCTTTGCGGTCTTGCGACCCTGAAAATCAGATAACCGGAACCACGCTATGACAGGCTTCGCTCCCACGCTCCTTAACGGCAAACGGTATATCGTCCTTGGACTGGGACGTAATGGTCTGAGTGCCGCACATGCCCTTGCAGACATGGGGGCCGAAGTCACGGCATGGGACGATAATGAAAAAGCCCGGGAAACCCTGGTCAACAACGCTTTCGGCATCACCCTCGCACCACCTGACATGACAGATCACTGGGATGCTCTGGTTCTGTCTCCGGGCATTCCACACATTCTGCCCTCTCCCAATCCGATTGCTGCAGCGGCAATTGCGGCCAATATCCCCATCCTGTCAGACGCCGATATACTGTTCGAAATCGTTCGTGCATCTGGCTCCCGCGCGCGTTTCGCTGGCATCACGGGAACAAACGGAAAATCAACCACCACGGCTCTGCTTGCCCATATGCTGCGCCACGCTGGAATACCCATCGCGGAAGGCGGCAATCTGGGGCCGGCAGCACTTTCCCTGCCGCTTCTCCCTGACAATGGCATCTATGTTCTCGAAATGTCGTCCTACATGCTGGAACGCCTGCAGACCCTGCATTTCGATGTCGCCTGCCTTTTGAACATGACACCCGACCATCTGGACCGTCATGGTGATATGAGCGGGTATGCCGCCGCCAAAGCGCATATTTTCGATCGGATGACGGCCGATGATCTGGCGATCATAGGTGCATCCGATGAATGGTCAAAAGACATTACGCTGCAGGTCAGAATGTCTGGCATCCCGCTTGTAACGATTTCTGGCGAAGACAAAACCACAGACCTGTTCTGTCGGGACAAAACCATTTTCAACCGGCAAAATGGACAATCCATCCCACAGCCCATTTCTCTGCCTGGTGCACATAATGCGGAAAATATCGCCGCTGTCATGGCAATGGCCAGCTTTCTGGGCATCAGTCACGATGAGCAGGTCGCAGCAGTCAACAGTTTCCCCGGACTGCCCCATCGCCAGAAAATGGTCGCCTGTATCGATAGCATCACCTTTATTGACGACAGCAAGGCAACCAATGCCGACGCTACGGCCCGCGCTCTGGGTTGTTACGAGCACGTGATCTGGATTGCCGGAGGAATAGCCAAGGCTGGCGGAATAGAGAGCCTGAAGGAATTTTTCCCGCGTATCACCGAAGCTTTCCTGATTGGGAAAGATGCACAAATTCTGGCGGATACTCTTTCATCCTGCGGCGTTGTTCATAAAATTGTCACAGACATGGCGCATGCAGTTCCCTCTGCCTTCGCCTCTGCGCAAAAACATGGAGTCAACGTGGTCCTGCTTTCCCCTGCCTGCGCCAGCTTTGACCAGTTTTCAGGATTTGAAGCCCGGGGACTCGAATTTGCACGGCTGGCCGGGGAGCTGTCTCCTTGAGCCCCCCTTCACGCGTCAATACTTCCTTCATCGCCCGCTGGTGGCGAAGCGTCGATCATGTGACACTCGCCTGTGTCGGAATTCTGATCGGGTTTGGCTACATTCTGATGCTCGCAGCCAGTCCGGCCGTTGCCGTGCGCATTGGTGCATCCCGCAACATGTTCATTTTCAAGCAGGTGGTCTTTCTTCTGCTCGCCGGCATAACCGTCGTTGCCATCTCCATGTGTTCACGGCGAACCGTGCTCCGCATCGGCATCATCGGATCGGTCATCGCCATTGCCGCCACAGCCATGACGCTGTTCCACGGAATTGAAATCAAGGGCGCCCGGCGATGGATTGCGTTGCCCATGATGTCCGTGCAGCCATCAGAATTTCTCAAGCCCTGCTTCGCCGTCCTGACCGCCTGGCTGCTTTCCGCACGGCGACAGTTGGCAGCACTGCCAGGCATGGCGCTGGCCTGCGCCATTTATGCCGTCATCCTTATGCTTCTGAAATCTCAACCCGATATCGGAATGCTCACCGTTATTACGGCCGTGTTTCTAAGCCAG
The DNA here is from genome assembly GCA_012517935.1 of Acetobacter sp. GTDB lineage: Bacteria > Pseudomonadota > Alphaproteobacteria > Acetobacterales > Acetobacteraceae > Acetobacter. The sequence continues at coordinate 18,788 of JAAYUA010000089.1, forward strand.
CTTTTTGTCGATGGACTCAGCCTCTTTTTTATCGGGGCAGGAGTGGCTTTAATGATCGGTGGCGGTATCGGAGCTTTTTTCATCCTGCCACACGTGCATTCCCGCGTTGAACGCTTCCTCCATCCAGACAAGGGAGACCACTACCAGATCGACGCCGCTATGCGTGCTTTCGGAAATGGTGGTCTGACCGGGCGCGGTCCCGGCGAAGGGCGTGTGAAAGATCTGCTTCCCGATGCCCACGCAGATTTCGTCTTTGCCGTCGCAGGCGAAGAATTCGGAATGCTGATCTGTCTGTTCATAATCTCCGTATTTGTCGTCATCATCCTCAGAACATTATTGCGTCTGATCCGGATCGACGATCCTTTCACAATTCTCGCCACAACCGGCCTGATAACCGGCTTCGGTCTCCAGTCTTTCGTGAATATGGCTTCAAGCCTGCATCTGATTCCGACCAAAGGAATGACGTTGCCATTCATTTCCTATGGCGGCTCCTCCGCCATCTCCGTTGCCCTGACAATCGGTCTGACACTGGCCCTGACGCGACAAAGACCAGATCAGAGCCCGACTTACGATTTCCAAGATGACATTATGCTGACACGAGGCCAGACCGTATGACTTTCTCCCGCACCATCATCATTGCAGCAGGTGGAACCGGAGGTCATTTCTTTCCCGCCGAAGCACTGGCGGAAGAACTGTCAAGACGTGGCTGGACACCTGCGCTCATGACCGATGCACGCGCAGGCCGTCGTGAAACCGGCATTTTTGCCCAAAATCAACAATTTGTCCTTCCCGGCGCAGGTGTTGTCGGCCGCGGCCCACTCCGTGCCTTTCGAGGTATTATGGCGCTGTTAAAGGGAACACTTGAGGCAAGGCGTCAGATCCGGATCCTCCACCCCGCCGCGGTTGTCGGCTTCGGTGGTTACCCTTCCGTCCCTCCCGTTCTGGCGGCCGCATTCAGCGGAAAGGCACGTCCATCCATCATTCTGCATGAAGGCAATGCACGTGCCGGAAAGGCAAATGCCTTTCTTGCGCGATGGGCCTCAGCAATCGGCCTGTCCTTTCCCCTCGCCGAAAAACTTTCCGGTTCCGCCCGCACCGCAATCACAGGCATGCCTGTCCGCCCCTCCATTGTGGCGCTGGCAGGAGAAAATTACCCCCAGACGAACGACAGGTTACGGCTTCTGATCTGGGGGGGATCTCTCGGTGCCCGTATCTTCTCTGACGTCGTTCCAAAAGCTCTTGCCTCCCTGCCGCAGGAACTCCGTTCAAAACTGGACATCACACAACAGGTCAGAACCGAAGATCAGGAAAAAGTCCGGGCCATCTATCAGGCCGCCGGGATCAACGCCCACATCGATTCATTTTTCAACAATGTGAACGAGCTGTTACGTGGGGCGCATCTGGTCATCGGGCGCGCTGGTGGATCATCCGTTGCTGAAATCTCTGTTGCCGGACGCCCTTCGGTTCTGGTTCCGCTGCCTTTTGCCGCCAGCGATGAACAGACTGCCAATGCCAGCATGCTCCAGAAAACCGGAGCAGCCTGGATGTTCAAACAATCCGATTTTTCCTCCGAAGCCCTGAGCGAATTACTGACCGATCTGTTTCGCCATCCCGAAAAACTGACCGTTGCGGCACACGCGGCGGCACAATGTGGCCGGGCCGATGCTGCGGCCAGATTGGCCGATCTGGTGGAAGTAGTCTTGCCATCGGGCATGGGGACGGCCTATGCGGGCGCGACAGAGCGGCAACATATCCGGAACACCGAAGAAGGGAGCCACCGGTCCTAATGCCAGACGGGATGAAGCACATGAGGGCACTGCCTCTATCTATCGGAACGGTTCACTTCGTCGGTATCGGCGGCATCGGCATGTCAGGTATTGCCGAAGTGCTCCACCTTCTGGGCTATAAGGTGCAGGGCTCCGATATCGCCGAAAACGCCAATGTCCAGCGTCTCCGCGCCTCCGGCATCAATGTTTTTATCGGGCATGACGGCGCCAATCTGGGTGAGGCTCAGGTTGTCGTGACCTCCACAGCCGTGCGCAAGGATAACCCGGAAGTTCTCGCCGCACGTGAACGACTCATCCCGGTCGTCCGCCGTGCAGAAATGCTGGCCGAACTGATGCGTCTGCGCTGGTCCATCGCCATCGGCGGAACGCATGGCAAGACGACAACAACAAGCCTTGTCGCCGCAGTTCTGGAAGCCGCACGTCTTGATCCAACCGTCATCAATGGCGGCATCATCGAAGCTTACGGCACCAACACCCGCATGGGCAAAGGCGAGTGGATGGTGGTCGAAGCTGACGAAAGTGATGGCTCTTTCCTTCGTCTTCCTTCCGTCATTTCTGTCGTCACCAATATGGACCCCGAACATCTGGATCACTGGGGCAGTGGCGAGGCGATGGAAGCTGCATATCAGCAGTTCGTCTCCAACGTGCCCTTCTATGGTTTCGCCGTGTTGTGTATCGATCACCCGGCTGTCCAGCAGATGATTCCCCTTCTGTCCGATCACAGGATTATCACCTATGGCTTTTCGCCACAGGCCGACATCCGCGCGGAAAAGCTTGTCATGGACAAGCTCGGATCTACGTTCGAGGTGAAGATTGTCGATCGTTCGCGTCAACAGTCGCGGATTGCCGGCCCTTTCCGTCTTCCCATGCTTGGCCATCACAATGTCCAGAACGCGTTGGCTGCAATAGCCGTCGCCGTCGAAATGGACATCGACGATGCCACCATCCGCTCCGGTCTGGCCGCTTTCCGCGGTGTGAAACGCCGCTTCACGCGCACCGGTGAATCTGGCGGTGTGACCGTCATCGATGATTACGGCCATCACCCGGTTGAAATCGCAGCCGTTCTGAAAGCAACCCGTCAGGCGGGCGCACGCAAGGTGATCGCGGTTGTTCAGCCCCACCGCTATTCCCGCCTTCAGACCCTCTTCAATGATTTCTGCACCTGCATGAACGATGCAGACACAGTCATCGTCAGCGATGTCTATGCCGCAGGGGAAGCCCCCATTGAGGGTGTCGACCGTGATGCATTGATCGAAGGTCTGCGTGAACGTGGCCACCGCTCAGTCGTTCCGCTTAGTGAACCTGCCCAGCTTGCCGAAATGATCGCCGCAATGGCCGGACCCGGCGATTATGTCGTCTGCCTGGGCGCCGGAACCATCACCAACTGGGCCCAGGCATTGCCCTGTGAACTTGCCGCATTGCAGGCTTCCCGGAAAGGCGGCTGCGCTGCATGAGCACGCTCCGAACTCCATCAGATCTGACCGACCTGCCTGACGCCCTGCGCTCGATTTTCACAGGGATACGCGGAAAGGTCACACCCGATTATCCATTGGCTTCGCGCACATGGTTCCGGGTTGGTGGCAATGCGGAAATCTATTTCCAGCCCGTTGATACAGATGATCTGCGACAGGTCATCCAACGACTGAATGGAACGTGGCCCGTCACACTTCTGGGTGCATGTTCCAATATCATCGTTCGTGATGGAGGCATTCCCGGCATCACCATTCGCCTCGGGCGGGGGTTCAGCCAGATCACGCGTGAAGACAACAGCCTGATTGTCGGTGCCGCGGCGCTGGACGTCACTGTCGCCGAAACGGCTGCTCTCGAAAACTTTGCCGGACTAGAATTCCTGTCCGGCATCCCGGGTTCCATCGGGGGAGCGGTCCGGATGAATGCCGGCGCATATGGAGCCGAGCTTTCCGACGTGATCGGATGGGCTGAAATCATGACATCTTCCGGTGAAATCTGCCGACTGGGTGTCAATGATCTGGGATTGAGCTATCGCACTTCCCGCCTTCCCGCCGATGCCATCGTTCTGCGTGTCTGTTTGCATGGAACACCGGGACAAAAAGAGCATATCTCGGCCCGTATCGCCGAAATCAAGGCTTCGCGCGAAAACTCCCAGCCTGTTCGCGCCCGGACCGGAGGCTCCACATTCCGTAATCCTCCAGCAGAAATAAGCTCCCTGAAAGCCTGGCAGCTGATTGATGCCGCGGGCTGTCGGGGCTTGCAGATCGGTGGAGCACAGGTCAGTGAAAAACACTGTAATTTCCTGATAAACACAGGTTCCGCCACTGCGACAGATCTCGAAACTCTCGGAGAAACTGTCAAAAGCAGAGTTTATCAGCAGTCCGGTATTGAACTTCATTGGGAAATACGTCGATACGGCGTTCCCTCTCCCGTATCCGAGGTCAGGTCATGACAGCCCCCCTGCGCATTACTCTTCTGACCGGCGGTCCATCCAACGAGCGTGAAGTCAGCCTTGCATCCGGCAGAGGCATTTCACAGGCGTTGCGCAATATCGGGCATATCGTCTCAGAACTTGATCCGGGTAATGACCTGCTTCAGGTCGTTCGTGATTTGCAGACCCAGAAACCGGATGTTGTCTTCAACGGGCTGCATGGCCGTTTTGGTGAAGATGGGGTGATTCAGGGCATTCTGGAATGGATGCGCATCCCCTATACCCATTCCGGTATCCGGGCATCCTCGACCGCCATGGACAAGGCAGCAGCACGTCAGGTTTTTATCGCTGCAGGCCTGCCTGTCGCCAATGGGCTGATTGTGACGCCCTCTGAACTGGAAAACGCAGATCCTCTTCCATTGCCTTACGTTGTGAAGCCCTTGAATGAAGGCTCATCCGTCGGCGTTTCAATCCTGCGTGCGGGTTCCAACCGTCGCGCGGAAATTGCACGCAACTGGTCATTCGGTTCGCATATCCTGACGGAAGAATTCATTCCAGGTCGAGAAATTACAGTCGGCGTTCTGGATGATCATGAAAATGGTACAAGAGCACTTACCGTCACTGACATCACGCCGCAGGCATCTGCCGGTTATGATTTTTACGATTACGACTCAAAATACAAGTCCGGCGGCAGCAGTCACTCTCTCCCCGCGAACATCCACCCTGAAAGCTTCAGACGCGCTTGCGAAATCGCTGTTGCAGCCCACAAGGCTCTGGGATGTTCCGGTGCCTCCCGTTCCGATTTCCGTTATGACGACACAGCCGACGGAGACGCTCCCGGTCGTCTTGTGCTGCTGGAAGTCAACACTCAGCCAGGAATGACAGCCACATCGCTTCTGCCGGAACAGGCCGCCCATTGTGGCATTTCCTATGAAGCGCTGTGCGAGCATCTTGTCCGGCAGGCGCGGACCGGCTCGTAATGGCTCCCCCCGCCAGGCGTGAACGTCCATCCCGCATCCGGCTGTTCGTAAAGCGCTGGCACAAACAACTGCTGACTGCCTTTTTCCTTCTGATCGCGATCACAGGGATCATCGCAGTCATCAGCATGACGACCGCTGACAATATTCTGCTTCAGAGCAAGAAATGGGTGGAATCCGTTATTCCACTGAAAGTCACAGAGGTCAGGATAACGGGCAATACCCTGACATCACGCGCCTCTGTCCTGAAAGCTCTGGGAACAGAACCCGGACAGCCAATGCTGCCGCTTGATGTCAACGCAGCCCGTGCGCGCATAGATGCGCTGTCCTTTGTCGATCATTCCAGCGTGGAACGGCATTTACCCGGTCTGGTCATCATAAAGATTACGGAACGCCCGCCTTTCGCAGTCTGGCAGAATAATGGGCAGTTTTCACTTATCGACCGTAACGGTGCGACCGTTCCCGATAAGGAAATGACAGAGCAGGATGCAAAGGAATTTCTCCATCTGCCTCTTGTTGTCGGAACAGGCGCGAATACGACAGCTGCTGCCCTGATTGACGCGATTCAGGCCGAACCAGAAGTGCTGAAACGCTTCCGCGCAGCCACTCGCGTCGGGGAACGGCGCTGGACCCTGACCATGAACAACGGGACGACGATCTTTCTTCCGGAAGGAGCGGAAGTCGCAGCCCTGCGTCGTCTGGCGGCGCTTCAGAAAAGCATGTCCCTGCTGGACCGCCCTGTCAGACTGATTGATCTGCGTCTTCCTGACCGGATGACGATCCAACCCTATGATCATCCGCAGGAGCCCGATCAAAAAACGCAGGACAATGATGGGGACGACACGCAGGCAGATATGCCAGACACGACGCAGTCGACACCCCCCTCTCCCGCAAAAGCAAAAGAGACACCCGAGACAAAAACGCCTCTCTCTTCCAAGGAACACGATCCGGCATGAGCACTCAGTTCACATCGCAGATTCCGGATGACAATCCTGGTGAAGTGCGCGCAATCGGATCTGCCCCTCTCAGAATATCGGGAGCACAACAGGGGACAGGACGTGTCTGGCGGCCTGGCATTTTCGGCGTTCTCGATATTGGGTCGACAAAAATCACCTGCCTGATCGGCAAAGGTGAATCAGATGGGACATTACGTGTTCTTGGTCATGGCTGGTTAAGATCCAATGGCATCAGAAATGGAGCCATTGTCGATATCAGGCAAGCCGAAGGGATTATCCGTCAGGTTGTCGGAAACGCAGAGCGAGAAGCCGAGCGCAGTTTAGATCGGGTTATCGTCAATCTGTCGGCCGGTCATCCGGAAAGCCAGATGCTCAATGTGCACTGGCCCGTTGGCGGGCGTGAAGTCACCGATGCAGATCTTCGTCGGATCACGGATGAGGGGCGCATGCGTGCCCGCACGCAGGGGCGTGAGGCAATACACACCCTACCTCTCGATTTCTCGGTCGATGGCACCGACGGTATTCGGGACCCGCGCGTTCACATCTGTGATCAGCTTCGGGCGCGGCTGCACATCATTGATGCGACTTCCACCGCTCTGACCACGCTGCGTTCTGTTCTGATGCATACGGAACTGAGACTCGACAAGCTGGTTTCCTCTCCCCTTGCATCCGGTCTCGCCGTTACCGACGTCGATGAACGCATGATCGGCACAACCGTCATTGATATGGGAGGCGGCACAACATCCCTGGCGGTCTTCTCCGAAGGGCAGCTTCTGCATACAGCCCAGATAGGAATCGGGGGCATGCACGTCACCCGGGATATCGCCAGCGGCCTGAGCACCTCGATCGACAATGCCGAACGTCTGAAAACCATGCATGGTCATGCTGACATGTCTTCAGCGACAGATGATGGCGTGACAATTCGTGTCGAACGCGCAGGAACCGACCATCTTGTCTATGACAATATTCCACGGGCGGCACTTGGGGAAATTATCCGTCCAAGAATGGAAGAAACTTTCGAACTCGTGCGTGACAGGCTTGATTCTGCAGGGCTGGGATCATTCACCAATGGAAGAGTGGTCCTGACGGGCGGCGCCTCTCAACTTGATGGCGTTGGCTCGATGGCGTCCAGAATTCTCAATCGCCATATCCGCCTTGGACGTCCATCCGGAATACATGGACTGCCTGATAAAAATGTCTCCCCCGGCTTTGCAACCACTGCAGGCCTCCTGATCTGGGCGGCATCTGCACAAAGACCATTCAATGACATCGAAATTGTCCGCAGCGAACCTAAAGGTTTTCTTAAACGCCTGGTGTCTTTCATAAGAGACCGAAACTAGACACATTTCCACGGTAGGCTGTGATGTTCAGCCTTCCAGTAAAATTCTTCGTGAAGCATCCTTATCGCATTATGACCCAACAAACATGATACACTCCAAGTCAGGCAGGAAATCCGGGAATGGCGTAAAATTTTGTGTATTTTTCTCTACTGTTTCTTGTCTGCACGTCTGACGTTCTGATAATTATATATAACCGTCCCAGGAGCGCCGAATGACCCTCAACCTGACTGTTCCATCCCAGACCTATGCAGACTTCAGACCAAAAATCACGGTAATCGGCGTTGGCGGCGGCGGTGCAAATGCTGTTGACAACATGATCGTGGCCAACCTTCAGGGTGTGGAGTTCGTTGTCGCCAACACGGACGCCCAGCAACTGATGCACAGTCGCGCTGATCGTCGCATTCAGTTGGGGCCGCATCTGACCCAGGGTCTTGGTGCCGGCGCGAAACCTGAAATCGGACGCGCAGCCGCTGAAGAGGCCGTCGATGAACTGGCCCATCATCTTGACGGATGCCACATGGTCTTCATCACTGCTGGCATGGGTGGCGGCACGGGAACAGGCGCTGCACCTGTCATTGCCCGTATGGCGCGTGAACGCAACATCCTGACGATTGGTGTCGTTACAAAGCCCTTCACCTTTGAAGGACCAAAGCGTAACCGTGCCGCGGAAACAGGCATCGCCGAGTTGCAGCAATATGTTGATACGCTGATCGTCATTCCAAACCAGAATCTTTTCCGTATCGCCAACGAACGCACGACCTACAAGGAAGCGTTCAAGATGGCCGATAATGTGCTTTACATGGGCGTTCGTGGCGTTACCGACCTGATGATGGCACCCGGCCTGGTCAATCTGGACTTTGCCGATATTCGCACTGTCATGGCGGAAATGGGTAAAGCCATGATGGGCACCGGCGAAGCCAGTGGTGAAGATCGGGCGCGGCAGGCAGCCGAAGCGGCAATATCCAATCCGCTTCTTGAAGATACATCCGTCTCCGGCGCACGTGGCCTGCTGGTCAACATCACCGGCGGTGATGACATGACATTGTTCGAATTCGATCAGGCTGCGAACCGTATCCGTGAAGAAGTCGAAGATGATGCGAATATCATCATCGGTTCAACGCTGGATGACTCTCTCGCTGGCAGCATCCGGGTTTCCGTTGTTGCAACCGGCATTGATGTCGCTGCCCGTACAGCTTCCACGCAGCAGGAAAGCGCACCGACAGCCGGAACGACTGAAGCTCCGGCTGCGACGGAATCAGAGCCGGCTCCGGTGCATATCCCCATGCCCAACACGGTGTCCGGACGGACTGCGCCGAATTATTCAATGGACACGTCGCGCCAGCAGCCGGCTGAAACATCCGAACCACGCACACCTTCGCCGCGTGCCGGGCTCTTCACCGATCAGTCAACGCGCGCAGCAGAACCTCAGCCGCGTCGCCTGTTCGGTCTGATGACCGGAGCGCTTCGCCGCCAGCCGGAAGCAGCCCCACCGCCGCCCGCACCTGCACGTCCCGCACCTGCGCCACAAACTGCGCAGCAGCAGCCGACCAGCGAACCAGTTGCCATCATCAAACCGGCACAACCTGATGACAGTGGTCTGGATATTCCTGCCTTTATGCGTCGTAAAAACTGATTTGCTCACTCTGGCGTGCCGCTTTATTTCGGCACGCCATTTTTATCTTCGGTTTCCTCAAGCCATGCTCAATGCATGGCAAGAAAATGAAGAATTCTCTTTTGAACATCCGGGGGCATCGGAAACTCGTCCTTGTGATAATCCAGCGTTCCAGAGAATTTCTGTTCAATCAAACGATCATGCATATTGCCCATCAAGCCATTGATCGTAGCCAGATAAAGCGAAATATTATCAAGTTCTTTCGACGGTCTGATGACACGCAAGCTGTCATAAAACGCGACTTTTCTGCTGATAATTTTACGCAGATCATGGAATTTTTTCGCTGTCAGACGTGAAGATGCCGCAGCTTCCGCCAGTTTTATATTTTCCGCTTCCAGAAAATTTCGCAAACCTTTCCGACTGGACGGAATATAATTATCGGTGTCTCTCCTGACCAAATTATAAAATGGTGTGCGAACAAGAATATTCGCCCAGAACGCCAGAAAACACATGCTGGGTTTGCGCTTATTCTTGAAACTGTCCTGAAGATTTCCAAGAATTGCCGTGAAAAAATTCATTGCAAAAGCATAGCAATGGCGTTGATCAAAATAGACGCGTGCAAAACGAAGATGCTTAAATCGGGCACGGACGTGCTTATATAATAACCTCGCTTCTGCGCCCGGCTCACGGCACAATGCGATTTCTGAGATGATTTTCCTGAAAGCGATAATATCTACATGACGATCGAAAAGCTGCCAGCACAGTTTATAACAGGAAGATATCTCCTCATCTGACAGATCAAGAGGAATGCCTTTCTCCAGAACAGCATTTTCCGTAATGATGTCATTATCCTGAATATTCTGAAAAAGTGTATTCAAGGCATCTTCAGAAAAAAACGGATCTGAAAGCTGCTTTCTTCCAGATATTTTTTGTGGCTGAGAGTTCATTGGCATCTTTCTGAAAAGTACCGATTCATGGTTTTACAAAGCTGAATAGCTGTTCATATCCGGCAATATGGTCATACCGGGAGATGATCTCTCTCAACCTGCACTGCTTATTCAGCGTGTTGTCCGGCAGATCAACGCTCTGAAAACAGACCATCCGGATAAACAACGTGCGTCAGGAAGAGACCATCAGCAGGAGCCGTTGGACCCGCAGCGGAACGGTCCCGGGCTTCCAGTGCTTCTCTCACTCTTTCTATGGGCCAGCGTCCCGCACCCACCTGATGCAGCGTCCCCACCATATTGCGAACCTGATGATGCAGAAATGATCTGGCTTCCGCAATCACGCTGATCATATCGCCATCACGCACCACATCCAGCCGATCCAACGTCCGAAGCGGACTTCTTGCCTGACAGGCACTGGCACGGAACGACGTGAAATCATGCCGCCCAAGCAGCAGTTGCCCAGCCTCATGCATCGCCCGATCATCCAGCGGGAATTTCACATGCCAGACCTTGTTGCGCTCCAGAGCCGGACGGGAAGAACGATTCAGAATGCGATAACGATAGGCACGCCCCGTCGCAGAAAAACGTGCGCTCCAGTCAGGTGCGACAGCCGCCGCAGCCAGAACCACAACCGGATAGGACTTCAGATGAAAGCTCAGACCATCGCGAACTGAACGCGCATTCAACGTCACATGTGCCGGGAAATCGAGATGCGCGACCTGCCCCGTCGCATGAACACCAGCATCCGTTCGTCCTGCCGTCACACTTGGAACGCGATGACCACCGGATAAACGGGAGGCAGCTTCCTCCAGAACAGACTGAACGGAAATCCCATTATTCTGGGTCTGCCATCCAACAAACCCTGTGCCATCATATTCAAGCAGCACAGCCCAACGCTGCACCGCATCCGGCATCTCTCCGTCCTGAAGGGATTTCAGTTCGTCCGTCACCGTCAGATATTCGCTTTTCCGAACACTGAACCCCCGGCAACGGGATATCCACGCAGGAACGCCTCCGCCTCCATCATTCCGCGCCCAGGACGCTGAAGTTTCAGGATACGAATGGCGCCTGTTCCACAGGCAACTGTCAGACGATCATCAAGTAACTCGCCCGGCGCTCCACTTCCCGTCACCTGTTGCACGGCTCCAATCTTGATAACGTCATCACCCAGTGTCGTGAAAGTACCGGGCCATGGTGTCAGCGCACGGACCTGCCGCGCAACGGAAGCCGCATCCTGCGTCCAGTCGATCCGTCCATCTTCACGCGTTAAACGGGCCGCATAAGTGACGCCTGTCTCAGGCTGGGAAACCGCCATCGGCAAGTCTGCCAGAGCATCAACGATCAGACGACCTCCCATCGTTGCAAGTTCATCATGCAAAGAGGTCGCCGTCGTTTCTTCCGTCAGCGGAACGGAGTCCGACAGCAGCATCGGTCCTGTGTCCAACCCTTCTTCCATCCGCATGATCGTCACTCCACTGCGGGGATCTCCTGCAAGGATGGAGCTCTGGATGGGCGACGCTCCCCGCCAGCGCGGAAGAAGACTGGCATGAATGTTAAGACATCCAAGGCGCGGCGCTTCAAGCATCTCTATCGGCAGAAGCAGCCCATAAGCGGCGACAACAGCAACATCGGCATTCAACGCACGAAACGCTTCATGCTCAGCAGCATCGCGGCGCAGACGCTTCGGTGTCCTGACCTCGATCCCCAACGCCTCTGCCCGACAATGGACCGGAGAAAGACGCAGGGACTGCCCGCGCCCTGCGGGCCGAGGCGGCTGCGTATAAACAGCCGCAATTTCATGCCCGGCAGCCAGCAATGCATCCAGAGCCGGAACAGCAAAATCGGGAGTTCCCATGAATACCAGACGCATGACCGAACCTCATCCCCGCCGGAATTTCTGTTCCTTGGCCAAACGTCGCAAAATCATGTTCCGACGCAATGTGGAAAGATGGTCAACGAACAGAATACCATCCAGATGATCGATTTCATGCTGGATACAGGTTGCCAGCAGGCCATCTGCTTCCCGCTCCATCACATTGCCATCAACTGTTGTCCAACGCAGACGTATCTTTTCCGGACGCGTCACTTCGGCATACTGATTTGGAAGGGAAAGACAGCCTTCCTCGCGTGTGGACAGGGATTCGCTTTCCTCAAGGATCTCCGGGTTGATCATGATCATCGGCTCACGGGCCTCTGCCTCACCAAGATCCACAAGGGCAAAGCGCTGGCTGATCCCCACCTGCGGTGCCGCAAGACCTATCCCCGGCGCGGCATACATCGCGGCGAACATTCCCGGCAATATCAGCCTGATACCGGCAATATCTTCCGGACGAACGGGGCGAGCCACCTGACGCAGAACGTTCTGCGGGGCTATAAGGATTTCGACGGGCTTTGCCGTGGTGGCAGCGTCAGAGAAAACTACGTCAGTCATAAGAGGCGATTTAACGTCTGAACGTATTTTTTGCCAGAGGGATGGTGCACATCTGCTTCAACAGCATGTATGCCCCTTAAACATCATTTTAGTCGTCTCTTCTCTCAGAAAATGTCAGCAAGCTTTTATGGATACTCAGGAAACCATCACTAGCGCTGCCTGGCGACAGGTAAAACAGTGAACCAGATCGTTATTATCGCTCTGAAGCGACCCTATACTTTCGTCGTCATGTCGATTCTGATTCTGGTCTTCGGAATCAGGTCCATCACGCAGACGCCGACTGATGTATTCCCATCGATCAAAATCCCGGTCATTGCCGTTTCCTGGAATTACACCGGTCTGATGCCGGAAGATATTTCCGGGCGAATTGTCTATTATTTCGAGCGCTCCCTGACGGCGACCGTCAGTAATATCGAGCATATTGAAAGTCAGTCCTATTACGGGCGTGGTGTCGTAAAAATCTTTTTCCAGCCAGGAACAGACGTTTCAACAGCTCAGACCCAGATCACTTCCATTGCACAAACCGTCATCAAACCAATGCCAAAAGGCGCAACCCCGCCTTTGATTCTGACTTATAACGCGTCATCCGTACCGGTTCTGATGCTTCAGCTTTCGTCGAAAACGAAAACAGCATCGGAAATCTTCAATATCGCAACCAATTACCTTCGACCTGCCCTCGTTGCCGTTCCAGGAACGAATATTCCGTTTCCTTATGGCGGACAGAGCAACAACATCATGGTCGATCTCGATCCGACCAAACTTCTGGCCCATAATCTATCGCCGTTGGATGTTGCCGGGGCTCTCAACCAGCAAAATATCGTTCTACCCGCAGGTGATCAGCGGATAGGTCCGTTCGACTGGATGGTGGAAACCAATTCCAGCCCGATCAAAATCGAACATTTCAACGAAATACCTATCCGTCAGGTCGGCAACGCCGTCGTGCATCTGCGCGACGTCGCATGGGTGCATGAAGGCGGTTCTCCGCAAACCAATGTCGTCCTTGTCAAAGGTCAACAGGCTGTTCTGGTCGTCGTCCTGAAAAGTGGCGATGCATCGACCCTGAATGTCGTGCAGGGCGTCAAGGATGCCTTGCCAGGTATCCGGAAAACTCTGCCTGAGGGTGTTGATGTCAGTATTCTTTCGGATGCCTCCGGCTTCGTGAAGGATTCGATCCACGACGTTCTGCGGGAAATGGCTATCGCCGCCGTTCTGACAGGGCTCGTCGTTCTGATCTTCCTCGGATCATGGCGTTCGACGCTGATCATCGCCACATCCATCCCGCTCTCCATGCTCTGCGCCATCATCGGACTGAGCGCAGCTGGTCAGACCATCAACATCATGACCCTTGGTGGTCTTGCCCTCGCCGTTGGTATCCTTGTGGATGATGCCACCGTCATGATCGAAAATATCGATCGACATCTGGAAGACGGAAAAGATCTGGAAAACGCCATCATTGACGCAGCGAACCAGATCGTCGTGCCGACTTTTGTCTCAACACTGTGTATCTGTATAGTATGGCTGCCACTGTTTCAGCTCAATGGCGTTGCTGGATGGCTGTTCATGCCAATGGCCGAAGCCATCATATTCGCCATGGTAGCGTCTTTCATCCTGTCCCGAACACTTGTTCCGACCATGGCAAAATATCTGCTTGCCGCGCAGGTCGCAGGTCATGGACATGAATCTTCAGGATTTTTTGGAAGATTCCGAAGCGGTTTCGAGAGCGGTTTCGAACGTTTCCGTGCAGGATATCGGCAATTTCTTGTTTCCCTTGTCGCCATGCGCTGGAAATTCATCGGGGGCTTCTTTGGTGCAGCCCTGCTCTCCCTCGGCCTGCTGCCTTTCGTCGGTCAGGATTTCTTTCCCGGTATTCACTCGGGTGAAATGGCCCTGCATGTCAGAATGCCACCCGGCACGAGATTGAGTGAAACCGCCCGCGTCATCCAAATGGTCAATGATCAGATTTCCACCCTGCTCCCGGGGCAGGTTAAGGATGTCGTTGATAATTGCGGCCTGCCCTTCTCGCCCTTGAATCAGGCCTTCATGCCAACGCCAACAACCGGCACGCAGGATTGTGACCTGACCATTTCTCTCCATGATGAAGATTCCGATGTCGCCAGTCTTCGTCCCATCCTGCGCCACGGGTTGAGAAAGGCCTTTCCCGGTACTGATTTCTCTTTCATGCCGGGCGACCTGACATCGAAAATTCTCAATTTTGGCGCTTCCGCACCAATAGATGTCCAGATCAGCGGGCGAAATCTGGAAGAAAATTATAATTTCGCAAGCCGTCTGGCTGCACGTTTGCGGCACGTGACAGGCATTGCTGATGTCATGATACAGCAGCCCATGCACAATCCGACCCTAAGAGTTCTGACGCGGCGGCGTTTTGCTTTGGGCACAGGTCTGACTGAATCCGATGTCGCAAACAATATGCTGCTTTCTCTCTCCGGCAGTTCACAGGTCGGTCAGGTCAACTGGCTTGATCCGAAAACGGGCGTTTCACAGCTTGTAAATATCCAGACGCCTCCGGTCTTTCTCCAGAGCCAGAATGATCTGGAAACCACGCCGGTGGACAAGGGCGATGGGAACCCGAACAACAGCGCTCCACAGTTGCTGGGAGGGCTTTCCGAGATCAAGGCAACGGGAACAGCGTCCGAAGTTTCCCACTATGACATCCTGCCCGTCATCGATATTTTTGCGAGCAATGAAGGTTTGGATCTTGGAGCCGTGACAAAAGCAGTTACCAAAATCGTGGATGAAGAGCGCCAACGGTTACCACACAGCTCATCCGTCACGATCCGTGGACAGGCCATCACCATGAACTCGGCCTATACCCAACTGATTGGCGGCCTCGCCCTTTCCATCCTTCTGGTCTATCTGATCATAGTCGTGAATTTTCAGTCTTGGCTTGATCCCTTTATCATCATCACAGCACTGCCTGGTGCACTGGCTGGGATTTCCTGGTCGCTATTCCTGACGGGAACATCATTATCGGTTCCGGCCCTGACCGGTGCGATCATGTGCATGGGCACCGCAACCGCCAACGCGATCCTTGTCGTCTCTTTCGCTCGCGACGAACTCCTCCGACATGGAGATCCTATCCGGGCTGCGATTGATGCAGGGTTCGAACGTATACGTCCTGTCATGATGACAGCATCCGCCATGATCGTCGGAATGCTGCCAATGGCAATCGGACATTCACAGAATGCAGCTCTGGGACGCGCTGTGGCGGGCGGCCTCCTGATCGCAACACTTGCTACCCTGCTGTTCGTCCCATGTGTTTTCGCACTGCTGCACGGACGCAAGGCACACATTACGAAGGAAACGGCGGCATGACCGGAACAACGCCTCCCACCAAGGAACCGGATATGTCTTCCCTCCGCCCTGCATCCGGCAAAAAACATCTTCTGCTGCCAATGGTCGTCATCCTCGCCATTTGCCTTGCTGCGTTCGGAATCATGAAGCGGCGCGAGCACTATGCAGTTCTGTCAAAACAGGCTGATGAATCTGCCCTTCCCTGGGTCACAGTCATATCGCCCGAGCATGGACCTACGCGCCGCACTCTGGACCTCCCCGCCAACATTTCGGCCTGGTACCTTGCGCCGATCTATGCTCAGGTCTCCGGCTATGTGAAAATGTGGTACAAGGACATTGGAGCCAAGGTAAAAGCTGGTGACCTTCTGGCTGAAATCGATACCCCAAGCCTTGATGCACAATATGAAGCCGCGAAAGCTTCCCTGAAAGTCACAGCGGCACACTACAAACTGGCACAGATTACAGCCAAACGCTGGAAAGCGCTTCAGGGCACGCAGGCTGTTTCCCAACAGGAAGTCGATGTTCAGGCCGCCAATGCCGAAGCCCAGAAAGCGGAAGTGGACGCCGCACGCTATAACGTCGAAAAATATGCGGCACAGGAAGCATTCAAGCGCATCGTCGCGCCGTTCGATGGTGTTGTCACCGCCCGAATGGCCGATGTCGGCGATTACGTAAACGCAGGTCGCGGCGATGTAAGTTCAAACGGCTCGGTCAGTGAACTGTTCAGCGTCGCAGATGTCCACGCCATGCGTGTTTTCGTTTCAGTCCCTCAGGATTACGCTGACATTATCTCTCCCAAACTGACGGCAACCCTGTCGGTTCCACAGTTTCCGGGGCGCACGTTCAAGGCCACCTATCTGACAACAGCCAGTGCATTCAGCTCATCAACACGCACTGTCACCACGGAATTCATCGTGGATAATCGCTTCGGGGAATTATGGCCGAACTCCTATGCGACCATACATTTCGAAGCTCCGGATGATTCTGGGGTTCTGATCCTGCCCCTTAGTGCACTGATTTTCCGGGCAGAGGGCACCCAGATTGCAACGGTCGACGCTGATAATCGTGTTCATCTGAAAAATGTCACCATCGGGCGTAACCTGGGACGCACAATCCAGATTCTTTCCGGTCTGAATCCGGATGATAAAATTGTTGCCAATCCGCCCGCTGGTCTTGTTGATCAACAGAAAATCAGAATAACTGTGCCAACCCCCCATTATAACGACAACAAGACACTGGGCCTTTCTTCCACTACTTCCTCCGAGCGATCACAGGACGATATCCGTGCCATGCCTGATGATAAGACCCCGGATAACGGATCCGGCGCCCATCAATGATTTTTCAGAGCTTTTCCCGTAAGGATTTACGTGTTCCTGCACTGCGTCCGCGCAGTGTCACATGCATGCTGGTCACAGGCCTTCTGCTGACAGCATGTGATCTGGCTCCGGATTACAAACCCGCAAAACTGGCTTTCCCGGATAACTGGAGTGGTCAGGGCGTTATACATTACGGCAAGCCCGGCGACTCCTTACCGAGAGGCAACTGGTGGGTTTTATTCAACAATCCTGAACTGAATGCACTGGAAGAACAGGCACTCGCAGCAAATCCCGACCTTGCCGCTGCTGCTGAACATTTCATCCAGTCACGGGACATAGCGGCTCAGGCTGCATCCAATCTCTATCCCCAACTGGGTGGGGCTGCCTCCGGTAGCGGCAACAAGGCATCCCGGCACAGACTGTGGCACAGCACGTCCTCCAGAACCCTGACATATATGTCGTCAGAGCAATATCAGGCGGCGGCGACGTGGGAGCCTGACTTCTGGAACGCATTACGCAACCGCACACTCATCGCAAAACAGAACGCTCAGGCTGTTGCAGCGGATTATGCGACCGCACGTCTGGAAATCACGGCAGAAGTCGCCAGTGATTACATTGCACTGCGCGGCATTGATGCCCTGAATAAAATCTATTCACAGTCCATAAAATATTATGAAACTGCAGTCGAAATCACCAAACTTCGACTGAAAGGCGATATTGCCGCAGGCATGGATGTGTCACGTGCCGAAAACCAGCTTGAATCCACACGCGCGTCACAAACAGAACTGCTCGCACAACGGGCAGCCACCGAACATGCACTCGCTATCCTGGTGAATACGGTCCCTGCGGCATTCCATATTTCCGAACGCTCCGACTTTGCCTTCACTGACGTCAGACCCGCGCCTCTGCTGCCGTCAGAACTGCTTGAGCGGCGGCCCGATATTGCATCATCGGAACGCTCCATGGCGCAGGCCAACCGTGCCATTGGTGTATCACGCGCTGCGTTTTATCCCCATGTGACGTTCAGTGCCACGACGGGTTTCATGGATAATGGCTTTGACCTCGCCAGCCTCTCGAACTCCATGTACCAGTTCGGCGCGCAGGCGGTGCTTCCCCTGTTTCAGGGAGGGCTGCGCCGTGCGGAGTTGCAAAGGACTTGGTCCGCTTATCGTCAGACTGAAGACGAGTATCGCTCGACAGTTCTCAACGCATTCCGCGAAGTCGAAGACGGGCTGACCAATGTGAGTCTTCTTCACAAGGCCACACAGCAGGACAAGCTTTCATCGGAAGCCGCGCTCCGAACACAGTCGATGTCCATGCAGCTTTATACGGGCGGGCTGTCAAACTACCTGAACGTGGTCGTTGCACAGCAGGACGCTCTGAAAGCTCAACTGGCATGGGCTGGCATGCGCACACGCCAGACCCAGGAAGTCGTGAATCTGATCCGCGCCCTTGGCGGCGGCTGGTCGCGCGATGAACTGCCGACCATCAAAGACATTCGTCCCTTCACGCCACTGCAATACGGAAACCTGAAAACACCGAAGCCCGTTGGCGGCATCGCAATCCCTGCCAGCAACACCAATCTGGAGCACCAGCCCACAACAACGGAACAGGGAACGCACTGAGCCCGTCAGGCTGCGCTGAATGAGAAATGCAGCCTGACAGTTTACGGAACGTGGACACTGGGCAATAAGACCGGTTCTTCCCCTCCATGTCCGTTTCCAGAGGCTCCATGATCCGTCTCGACAATATCAGCAAGCAGAATGGTCACCGCATGATCTTCATCGAAGCATCAGCGGCCCTTCAGAAAGGCGAGAAGATCGGTCTGGTCGGCCCCAATGGCGCCGGAAAATCGACCCTTTTCCGGCTTATCACCCGGCAGGAAGAGCCGGATGAAGGACAGATCCTGACGGATCGCGGCATCATGATCGGCTTTTTCAGTCAGGATGTTGGAGAAATGTCCGGCCGCAGTGCCGTTGCCGAAGTGATGAACGGTGCAGGTCCCGTCGCGGAAACGGGTGCGGAACTCGCTGAACTTGAAACCGCGATGGCTGATCCGGAGCGGTTCGACGAACTGGACACGATCCTCGAACGTTTTGGCGAAGTGCAGGCCCGGTTCGAAGAACTCGGCGGCTATGCTCTTGAAGGTCAGGCACGCGAAGTTCTCCATGGCCTGGGATTCAGCCAGGAAATGATGGACGGGGACGTCAGCAGACTGTCTGGTGGCTGGAAAATGCGCGTTGCCCTTGCCCGCATTCTCCTCATGAAACCAGACGTCATGCTGCTTGATGAACCAAGCAACCATCTTGATCTGGAAAGCCTGATCTGGCTGGAAAAATTCCTCTCGGGCTATGATGGCGCATTGCTCATGACCTCTCATGATCGTGCCTTCATGAACCGGGTCATCAACAAGGTGATCGAAATCGATGGCGGCACGTTAACAAGCTTTTCCGGAAACTATGAGTTCTATGAAGAGCAGCGCGCCATCAGTGAAAAGCAGCAGCAGGCACAATTCGATCGCCAACAGGCCATGCTGGCAAAAGAAATTGCCTTCATCGAACGCTTCAAGGCGCGCGCATCCCATGCCGCACAGGTGCAAAGCCGGGTCAAGAAGCTGGACAAGATCGATCGTGTCGAGCCACCCAAGCGCCGCCAGACGCTTTCTTTCACTTTTCCACAGGCACCACGCTCCGGAGACATGGTTGCGACACTGCGTGGCGTCAACAAGAGTTATGGCACTCGCACAATCTACACAGATCTGGATCTTCTGATCCGGCGGCAGGAACGCTGTTGTATTCTGGGTGTGAATGGTGCGGGAAAATCAACCTTGCTGAAGCTGGTGACCGGCACGACAGAACCTGATTCAGGGAATGTGACGATCGGTGGAAGCGTCAGGATCGGTTATTTCGCGCAGCACGCCATGGATCTTCTGGACGAAAATAGGACCATTTTCGAAGCCCTGAACGATGCTTTCCCTCTTGCCAGCCAGGGATCGCTGAGATCTCTTGCCGGAGGATTCGGATTTTCCGGTGATGATGTCGACAAGAATTGCGGCATCCTTTCCGGAGGCGAAAAAGCCCGTCTCGTCATGGCTCTGATGCTTTATGATCCGCCGAATTTTCTCGTTCTTGACGAACCGACCAACCATCTCGACATCGCCACCAAGGAAATGCTGATTTCAGCTCTCGCCGATTATGACGGAACGATGCTGTTCGTTTCCCATGATCGACATTTTCTGGCTGCATTATCAAACCGCGTCCTTGAGCTGACCCCGGAGGGATTACAGCGGTACGACGGTGGATATACTGAATATGTCACGAGAACCGGACGTGAAGCGCCCGGTCTGCACGAATAAACATATCATGGGTCTGACAACCGGTTTCATCAATCGTGCGCAGGACATGGTTTTTGTTCTTCGTTGCACTTTAACGGCTGGAAGCAGCTATCTTCTGGCTGAGTGGCTGGGGCTGTCCTATCCCATATGGGCATCAATTTCTTCAGTTGTCGTCGCTCAGGATCGTCTGGGCGACACCAATTCCGCTGTTATCTGGAGATTCGCTGGAACAGTCGTGGGTGTTATCGTTGCCGTCCTGACAGGCATGTTCCTTCTTTCATTTACGACATCCCTGCTCATCGACATTGTGTGTTGTGTCTCGATCTGCGCCACACTGGTACGCATATTCCCGAAACTGAGAGTATCCATGTGGACAAGTCAGATTGTCTACTTTGCACAAACTCCGGATTCATCCCTCCTGCAAACAGGATTATGGCGTGGTTCCGAGGTTTTGATTGGTGGTGTTACTGCCGTAATCTTTCATGCTCTCTCTGATTTGGTCATGCGCATGATTCACAAAGAAAATGCTGATTGATGCAATTTTCATCTTTATGGCGCAGACTTATTCAATCAAGAATTTTAAATTTTGATATATAAATGTAATTTTTTGTAATTCACATCAATAACACTCATTCATATTTTCTTCTCACAAACTGAAATCATTCCCGAGATAGACCTACACCCCGCAAGATATATTCTTGAAAACTTATTATCAGATAAAAAACAAATCCAAAAAACTGACGCGTAGCATCTGGATGTCACAGCTTTCATCCATTTTGATGGAAGTGCCAATTCTGTGCGGCTTCAAGTCATCAATCAGCACTCACAGCCTGTATCTCCCTGTTTTATCTCCATCTTCAGAAGGCATGGCATTTACGCAATAAATCAGTTCAAATATATTGGAAATTCATATTTTTATCAGTCGCATTAGGATCCCAGGGCATAACGATGATCAGGTTCAGATCCATAATCCAGAAGCTATTCCTTTCCAGCGCAATCGGCCTCAGTCAGTTCGCTTTTGGTGCATCCCCCGCACAATGCGCCCCATCGTCGCCATCCGCCCTGAACATCGACACAAATGACCTGCAACAGATAGATGATCTGGAGAAGCGCACATTCCAATGGTTCTGGGATTCAGCAGATCCAGAAACCGGCCTGATCCCTGACCGTTACCCTTCCCCCCAGACTTTCGCCAGTGTCGCTTCATCAGGATTCGGGCTGACCGCTTATGGCATCGGTGTCAGCCGCCATTACATCACGCGGGAACAAGCTGTCACACGCACACTGGCCTCCTTGCGCTTTCTCCTGTCCATGCCACAGAACGACAGTCCAACCCAGGCAGCAGGCTATCATGGTTTTTTCTATCATTTCCTGAATCCTGAAACCGGATTTCGTCTGAACACAGATATCGAACTTTCCAGCATCGATACGGCACTGCTGATGCAGGGCGTGCTTTTTGCCTACAGTTTCTATGACCAGAACACACCGGAAGAGCAGGAAATCCGCACACTGGCCGACACGCTCTATCAGCGTGTCGACTGGCAATGGATGAAACGTCCTGACAATCGACTCAGCATGGGATGGAGCCCGGAACACAAGTTCATCACCAATTACTGGGAAGGTTACAGTGAAGGCATGATGATCTATATTCTGGCCATAGGCTCCCCCGTCCCGGCCTATGCTCTGACGCCTGCTTCATGGACAGCGTGGCTTGCAACGAACGACCAGCGCTGGGGCACATATTACGGACAGACATTCCTGAATTTCGCACCCCTTTTCGGTCATCAATATACGCATGCATGGATTGATTTCCGCGGCATTCAGGATTCATGGATAAAATCGAAAGATATTGATTATTTCGAAAACAGCCGAAGAGCCGCTTATTCCCAGCAGGCCTATGCCAAAGCAAACCCTGGAAAGTGGATCGGTTACAGTGATTCCATCTGGGGATTGACCGCGTCCGACGGACCCGGAGACGTGACGCAGAAAGTCGATGGACGAGAGCTTCACTTCTCATCCTATGCCGCACGCGGCACCGGCCGGGATTTCACGCAGGATGATGGCACGATTGCACCCACAGCCGCTCTTGGATCTATTGCGTTTGCGCCAGAGATTGTCATCCCATCATTGCGCAAGCTGCGTTCCCAATATGGCAACGAAATTTATGGAAAATACGGGTTTGTCGATGCTTTCAATCCAACATTCAAAACAGGAAAAACATTCTGGAGCGATAAGGAATATCTCGGGATAGATCAGGGACCTATTCTTCTGATGATCGAAAACTGGCGGACTGGATTGGTGTGGAACATCATGAAGAAAAACCCTTATATCCAGAAGGGCCTGCGTGATGCTGGCTTCCATGGGGGCTGGCTGGAAACATCGCCTGCTCCAGAAGCGCGATAACACTCATCCGGAATAATACCATTCCCGGGAGTTGCAGCATGCGACTCCCGGCATTGCTTTATCCTGTATTCAAAGCATCCCGGGTCCGACGGACTGCATGTGCGTTCGACCTAAAGAAATTCACGACTTCAGAAAAACCATTTTATCTGAATACCTCTTTTCAAAGCATAATTTCGTCTTCATTCCCCGTTCTCAAAGACAATCTGCGTCTTTCAGGGATGACATCTTCAGCAGTGCCGACACAGACATCAGAGAGGATATTGCAATTGAGAGCAATTCTCATTAGTAGCTTCTCAATCTGCATAACCCCGGAACCAAAGACCTGTTCATGTCCATTGGAATATCACGCATCCGCTTGCGACTGCCCCTCGCAGCCCTTCTTCTCACGGGATGCGCTCTCTCGGTAGCTCATGCCGGGACCATGACGTCCTCTTCCAATGATGAACAGAAAACAGCCCCTCTCGATCAGAAGAAAAAGGCGAAAGAGTCCTACTCAGCCAATGAAGACATTCTGGTCCGCGCCGAACGCAGAAACAGAATGGAAGTCTCCAGCGGCGGCCAGCTTGGTGCCCTTGGAAACATGAAGGGACTTGATGCCCCGTTCAATATCCGCAGCTACAACTCCAGCATCATCCTGAACCAACAGGCCCAGACACTTGGTGAAGTGCTGGAGAACGATCCCACAGTTCGAACCACACTGGGATATGGCAATTTCTCGGAAATGTTCGTCATCCGCGGTTTCACGGTCAACGGGGATGATATCGCGATCGATGGTCTCTATGGCGTCACACCACGCCAGCTTGTCTCGCCACAGCTTTATGATCAGGTCCAGATCCTCAATGGCGCCAGCGCCTTCCTCAACGGTGCGGCACCCTCCGGCGGCGCGATCGGAGGCAACATCAATCTTATATTCAAAAAGGCCGCAGCGACCAATATCAGCCGCCTGACAGCCGATTATACAAGCAGTGGACAGGGCGGAGGCGCTCTGGATCTCAGCCGACGTTTTGGTAGGGACAAGGCCTATGGTTTCCGCTTCAACGCCGCAGGTATGGACGGTCAAACCTCAATAGACCACGAATATCACCATGACATCGCTCTCGGCGGAACGTTTGACTGGCATGATGACGCCACGCGTATCAGCATGAGCATGAACTATCAGAACCAGAACGTGAAATGGGGTCGCGGTGGTGTGTTTCTTGGTTCAAACGTCACCTCTGTGCCAAATGCGCCTGCGCCTTCCCATAATTTTGGCCAGAACTGGACCTTCACCAATCTGGATTATCTGTTCGGAACATTGAGCGTCGAACATGATTTCGGGAAACATATTACTCTATACGGAGATTTCGGTGCTCTTGGCAGCAATGAAAAGGGAAATTACTCTTCTCTAACCGTCAATAACGCGATCACGGGTGATGGCACGGCTGGCAGCATGTATGTGCCCTATCAGCAGACAAACCAGAGCACACGCGCGGGTATTCGTGCACATGTCGATACTGGACCGCTCCATCACGAAATCAACGCAGGTGGGTCTGCCGTGTGGGAAGATACTTCCACGGCCTATTCCATGTATTACAACAGCGCCTCACCGCTGCTCAGCAATCTTTATTCAACGCCACAGATCGCATCGCCATATCAGAATCTGGTTGGTGGAAACACCAAGGATCCAACACGTTCAAATTTCACCAAACTCTGGAGCATGTTCCTTTCCGACACGGTTTCATTCTGGGATGACCGTATCGCTCTGACAGCTGGTTTTCGCTATCAGAACATGATGGTGAATGGTTATAACTATGCTGGATCAGGGAATATCAGCAGCCATTATAACAAGGGTGCATTTACGCCTGTCGTTGGCCTAGTCATCCACCCAATGCAACATATGTCTCTCTACTTCAATCGCATCGAAGGACTTTCCAAAGGCCCGGAAGCTTCAGGAACAAATCTGGTCAATCTGGGGCAGGTCTTCTCCCCCTATCAGAGTGTCCAGTATGAAGTCGGCATGAAATATGACATTGGCCGTTTCTCAACGGCATTGTCATTTTTCCAGATTTCACAACCAAATTCCTACACAGAAGCTTATGGCAATACGGGAGAAAATATTTTCCGTGTTGATGGCCAGCAACGCAATCGCGGAATGGAGCTCACCTTCAATGGTGAGATCATCAAAGGCCTTCGTTTTAACGGCGGCATAACTCTGATCGATGCTGATCTCCGACGCACACAAGGCGGAAGCAACGATGGACACACAGCCATCGGCGTTCCGAATTACAGTATCAATGGAAATCTGGAATATGATCTGCCTTTCCTGAGGGGAGCAACCCTTGTCGGTCGGGTGGTGAATACAGGAAAACAGATGGTCAACGTAGCGAACAGCATGCATTTGCCAGTCTGGACACGGTTCGATGTCGGCGCACGCTACACGTTCCTTGCAGCAAACAAGCCACTGACTCTGCGCTTCAATGTCGATAATCTTGCCAACAGCCGTTATTGGGCTTCTTCCTACAACGGATATCTTGTTGAAGGTCGCCCACGCACCTTCAAGTTCTCCATGACAGTCGATTTCTGAAAAAACAATATTCGGGAAGGCTTCTTTCCTTCCCGAATGACAGGATCATGAACGGAACAGAGCATCCGCGATGGTTTCCGTCCGGCTGATATCGTGAAAAAGCAGGTTTTCCTCAATACCCGCAACGGGCGTCAGCCCCAGCGCCGTTACCAGCCAGGCAGAATGCACGCGTTGCAGAGTATTGAGAGCGATGCTCCGCTCCTTGCACAAGCCCATTTCAAGCAGTCGTCCGCGTGAAATGCCCGGCAGGGCGCCATCAAAGATGGGGGGCGTCACAAGTTCATCATCAAGCAGGGCAAGAAATGTCGAAGACGATGCCTCCGCCACGGTTTCATATGAACCGGGCAGAAGCGCATCGCCAAAACCGTTCTTTACGGCTTCCATTCTGGAAAGAATGCCTGGGAGATAATTCAGGGTCTTGATCCGGCTCAGAATGGAAGTTCCATCCCGCACATAGCGGCTGATACCCAACCGGATGGGCGCACCCACAACTGGCTGAGCCCCTGGATTTATCGTCAGAAGAAGAGTCAATTGCACCTCTTCCGGGGGCAGTAATCCACGCGGACCACAACCACGCGTCACGGTCAGACGCATCGAACCATCCAGAATTGCACTGGCATGGACAAGCGCCTTCACCGCAGCCGAAAAAACATCCCGTTCAGGCAAGGACATCAGCAATATCGATGCCCCTTCCTGCAAACGGTCAAGATGACGCTGAAGGAGGGGCACTTCGCCGCCAACCAGCCTCATGGTTTCGAACAACCCGTCACCCAGCAGGAATCCTCGATCCGATGGATCAATCCGCGCATGAGAGGCCGGAACAACATGGCCGTTCAACCAGACCAGAGATGTCTTGCTATCCATTATTCTTCCGAAAACAGCCCGATAAGAGCTTCAGCCTTGAGACACATCTCATCATATTCCTTCTCAGGAATGGACGGCCAGGTGATCCCGCCCCCGGCTCCTATGCGCAACGTTCCACCACCCGTCTTTTCAGGAAGCCAGCTCATGCTGCGAATAATAACAGAGCTGTCCATACTGCCATCATGACCAATCCGGAAAAGACTGCCACAATAAACACCTCGCGCCGATCCTTCCAAAGCATCGATCATTTGCATCGCACGATGTTTGGGGGCTCCCGTGACGGAACCCGGGGGCAGTGTTGCACGCAAAAGATCGAAAGCATCGACATCATTACGCAATTGGCCCGTGATTTCAGACACCAGATGATGCACATGCGCAAAACGCTCAACCCCACATAATTGCGGAACCGTGACAGACCCGGGCAAACAGACCCGGCCGATATCATTGCGCATCAGATCAGTAATCATCAGATTTTCTGCATATTCCTTCTCATCCTTCTTCAAACCGTCCGCATAGGATCGATCTTCATCCGGATCGTCGGATATGGGCGCCGTCCCCTTGATCGGACGCGTGGACACATACCCCGCAGCAGTCAGTGCGATGAACCGCTCCACAGATGCACTCAGAAGAGAAAAATCAGGAATTTTCAGAAAAGCCCCAAACGGAGCGGGCGATGTTTGACGCAGCTTTCGCCATATCACCGCAGGATCGGAGTGTTCCGAAAGAAACGCACTGAAGCGCGCCGTCAGATTGGCCTGGAAAATCTCACCCTCACCAATTCTCCGGATTGTTTCCTTCACTGCTGCAATCCATGCTTCCCGTTGCAGATCTGGCGTGAACGTGAGCGATGGCAGCGCGGACACATCATCCAGAACGACCGGAATTTCCGGCACGGGTGCTGCCGAATGGCTGACCCACCAGAGGCGCTTTTCCTGTCTGTCAAAAGCGAAAAAGTCATCACATAGCATGGCGATGAGTTCGGGTTCATCGCTCATGTGCCGTGACGCAATTCGCTCCAGCCGCATGCCCGCTTCATAAGACGCCAAACCAATCACGCCTCCGGGAAATGGCAGATCCTCCGCACTGCGTGGACGCAACATCGCACGGATACAGGACCAGACATCCGTCCCCTGCGCGATTGCCACACCGTCACGCTTCAGAACTCCCTGTCGCAATACGAGTGTGGAGGCAGGTCGTGGACAGAGCCATGACCAGCGCCCCTCAGGCGACTCTCCACCACTGTCCAGCATGACGCAGGACGATGCTCCGGAAGCAAATCCGAGAAAATCCTCGGGCGGGCGCCATGCAAGCTCTGTCTTGAAAATCTCGGAACATATCATTCGTGCTTTTTAGCGCGGTTCGCAGCAGAAGATTAAGCATCTTTGTGCTGGTCTTTTTCCTCTTTCATTCCATCTCTGCTATCAGGGCCGGAGTTTCAGACAACCCCATGGGTCATGCATGTCCGTTCCCGAAATCGCACCGTTCCACGCCATTGAACTCAGCGCTCTGGCACACCGTCTCGCAGCCGAGGGACAGGACATCATTCATATGGAGTTTGGCCAGCCATCCACCGGGGCGCCAGCCAAGGCCATCGAACGCGCACAACATGTTCTGGCCACAGATCCGATGGGATATTGGGAAAGTCAGGCCCTTCGTGAACGGATCGCCCAGCATTATCACGACACATATGGCGTCAGTATCCGCCCGCAGCAGGTCATTCTGACATGTGGCGCGTCACCGGCTCTGGTTCTGGCCCTGCTGTCCAGCCTCACACCCGGCATGCGTGTTGCTCTAGCCCGGCCGGGTTACGTGGCCTATCGCAACACGCTGAAAAGCCTTCACATGGTCCCGGTTGAAATCTCGTGTGGCGAGAAAGAACGCTTCCAACTGACAGCGAGCGCCATCGAAGCGCTTGTGCCCGCACCGGACGCCCTGATTATCGCCAGTCCCGCCAACCCAACGGGAACCATCCTGCCGGAACAGGAATTTCGCACCATCGTCCGCGTCTGCCGCGAGCGCAATATCCGCATCATCTCCGACGAAATTTACCACGGTCTGAGCTATGGTGAACCAGCGCATAGCGCTCTGGAATATGAACCGGAAGCGCTGATCGTGAACAGCTTTTCCAAATATTTCAGCATGGCACCCTGGCGTCTGGGATGGCTGATCATTCCCGAAGACATGATCGACAAGGCGCGCGCCCGCATGGGCAATCTGTTCCTGACACCTTCTTCCCTGAGCCAGCACGCCGGGCTGGTCGCCTTTGATTGCCGTGAGGAGCTGGAGGGGCATCTTGTGACCTATCGCAAGAACCGCGATCTTCTCCTGCAAGCTCTTCCACAGATGGGTTTGAACAATATAGCCCCCCCTGATGGCGCGTTTTATGTTTATGCCGATATCGGACATCTGACTGACAACAGTCTGATCTTTTGCGAAGAATTGCTGCGCGATACAGGTGTTGCAACTGCACCCGGAATTGATTTCGACCCGGTCAATGGCCACAAATTCATGCG
>JAAYUA010000090.1 GCA_012517935.1 Acetobacter sp.
CACCTGGGCGTCCAGCGGATTGCTCCGCCTGAACAATGGCGCGCTGTACCAGTCTTCAAACACGCTGACCCTCGGGCAGGTGAACGGACTGTATATCGGAGATCGGGCCAGCTTCCTAAACGACAAGCTTCAGATTGAAGGCGGTTTCAAGGAAGTCATGTATACGATGCGTGGCTACAACCAGATACCTGGTGCGGTCTATAACCGGAATGTCCATTATGCCATTCCTCTGCCAACACTTGCCATGCGCTATAATTTCAACAAGGAACACCAGCTCTACGTCAATGTCGGGACCAATTTCCTGACACCGAGTTCATCACAGCTGTTCGATGTCTACAACATGACGACAGGAAAGAAGGTGCAGCAGGGCGACACGCTGCTGAAGCCGGAATATTCCATTGTCGAGGAACTGGGCTATCGCTACCAGGGGGCTTTGCTGAACGCCTCTCTGACACTGTTCAATTACAATTTCACCAACAGGCAGGTCAGCACGACCATTGTCCAGAACGGAGCGCAGGTCTCCCAGTATGTCAATGCGGGCGGACAAACGACACGCGGTCTTGATGCACAGATTGGTTTTCGTCCATGGCATCATCTGCGTCCTTACGTATCGGCGGAGTATCTTCATGCCACCACGGACAATGACATGGTGACGTCAGGCGGTGATCTGCTGCCAACTGCAGGCAAGACGGCTGTCCGCTCTCCGCATGTTATGGTCAATGCCGCGCTTGATTATGACGACGGTCATTTCTTCGGCAACATCAGCATGCATTATGTGTCATCACAGTATTCGACCTTTATGGATGACCAGAAAATGCCGGGATATGTGACATCCAACATGACTCTTGGCTATCGTTTCTCTTCATTCGGTCCCGCAAAGTCTCCGACGATCCAGCTCAATCTGGTCAATCTGGCGAACAACCATTATCTCGGCGGGGTTTATTCCGTGCAGAACAATGCGCATGCAACAACGGGCGTTCGCGGGACAGCTATCGCCGCGTCCGGTCAGCCAACCTACCTTGCTGGAGCTGGCTTTGCTGCAATCGCAAGCTGGTCAACTGGTTTCTGACCGATGGCAGCGGCGGAGAGCATTCCTGTCATAGACATCGCATCCTGGGTCTCCGGAGATACGGGGGCAAAGCGTGCGATTGCAGGCCGCGTGGATGCGGCCTGTAGGGAAATCGGGTTTTTTCTTATCACGGGTCATAATGTTTCCGAAGACATCCAACGGACTCTCTATGACGAGGCAAGACGGTTTTTCGATCTGCCGGCCTCTGTGAAGTCTCTTGCCCATGATGCGGGCGACGAGACAGGTGGACTGGTTTTTCTCCCTCTGGCGAGAGAAGCACTGGCCGGAACGCAGGGTGTTATCGGACCGGGAGATTATAAGGAAAGTCTGAATTACGGCGCTGGTCTACCGGGGGGGCGCTGGCCTGCGGGCAGTGCGACGCTGCGGGAGGCTTTCGTTGCATATTTCAACGCGATGGAAGCACTCAGCAAAACCATGCGCGAGATCTTCTGTCTGGCGATCGGTCTGCCCCGTGACTGTTTCGAGACGGATTTTGCTGGACATCTCTCCGCTCTGCGGGTCATCAACTATCCCGAACAAACCCAGCCTCTGGCGGAAGGACAAGTACGGGCCGGTGCGCATACCGATTACGGGTTCCTCACCATTCTGCGTTCCGAGGACACGCCGGGCGGCCTTCAGGTTCAGGGGCGCGGTAGCTCCTGGATCGACGCACCGGCTATTAAAGGGGCATTCATCATCAATATCGGGGATGCGTTCATGCGCTGGACCAATGGCGTATGGCGTTCCACACCGCATCGCGTGGTGAATCCTCCGGCAAAAGCCGGGCGCGGTTCACGGCGGCAGTCCATTCCGTTTTTTCTCAATCCACGCGCGGAGACGGTGATCCGTTGCCTTGAGCCGTTTTTTGGCGAAGGAGGAGAAGCGCTCTGCCCGCCGATCACCTATGGTGATTACATTGCGCTCAAGACGCGGCAGGCAAACGGCTGACAGGGGCAGCCCCCGACCATACAATAGGAGCATTCTATGACCAGTAATCCCGAAAGCAGCGACGAAAAGCAAGTGCGCGCGGAACTGGCGGCAATTTACAGGCTGCTGGCGCATTTCCGGCTAACCGATCTGATTTACACGCATGTGAGCGCACGCATTACGGGCAGGCCTGGGCGTTTCCTGATCAACCGCTATGGTGCGCTGTTTCACGAAATCTGCGCCTCCGATCTGGTAGAAGTGGATGAAACGGGTCATGCGGTCGGCAGTGACACACTGGTTAATCCAGCTGGCTTCAACATTCATTCGGCAATCCATGTCGCACGGCCCGAGGTGCGTTTTGTCATCCATACACACAGCCGGGATGGTGCTGCGGTCTCGTGTCAGAAGCAGGGCCTGCTGCCACTGAGCCAGCAGGCCCTGATGTTCTATGACCGCATTGGCTATCACGGTTATGAGGGCTTTGCCCTGACCCTGCCGGAACGCGCGCGGCTGATTGCAGATATTGGTCAGAACAAGGGGTTGATCCTGCGCAATCATGGTCTTCTAGTTGTGGGGCGGACCGCGGCCGAAGCCTTCAACCGGATCTATACGCTGGAGCGGGCATGCCAGATCCAGATCGCGGCACAGTCAGGTGGCGCTGAACTACTCTATCCAGAAAAAGAGATTATGGAACTGACCGGAAATATTTCCAATCCGGAGGAGCCTGCGGACTGGGAGGAGCTTGCATGGAACTCGGCATTACGGCTGATTGAGAACGATATGCCTGATTATCGCCAATGAAGAGTAAAGACTGCTGAGAAGCAGTCTCGTGTTACACAGCACGGTGTTTCAGGGTCGTTCGTAA
>JAAYUA010000091.1 GCA_012517935.1 Acetobacter sp.
CGGCCGACAATCGGGATCAGGATGATAACAGCGATACCACCCGGCGAAAGCACCAGACCGGCCAGCATCGCCGTATATCCCATTTGCTGCTGGGCAAACTGGGGAACGATGATGGCGGAAGAATAGAGCAATGCCCCCATAATGCCGATCAGCAATGTCCCGACCGCAAAATTGCGATCCTTAAAGACACGGAGATCAACTGCCGGTTTCTTCGCTTTCAGCAACCAGATCACGGCTGAAACAATGCCGATGACTGCGCACGCGGCCATGATGCAGATAAAAGTCGATCCAAACCAGTCAGCATCCTCTCCACGATCGACAGCGACCTCCAGACAGCCGAACCCGATGGTAATCAGGGAAATGCCGATCACATCAACCGGGAGTGACTGTTTTTTGGCCCATGGCGGATCATTGACCAGCCACATCACGGCAAAGGTTGTCAGAATCCCGAACGGCACATTGATGAAAAATATCCATCTCCATGAAAAATTGTCCGTGATCCATCCACCCAGTGTCGGACCGAGGACAGGCCCGACAACGGCGGCAATGGCCGTCATGCCAAAAGCCGCGGCACGTTTTTCAGGGGGAAACGTATCGAGAATGATGGACTGCTGATTCGGCTGCAAACCTCCTCCGAAAAAGCCCTGCATCAACCGGAAGAAAATCAGTTCACCAAGGCTTGTCGCTGTCCCGCACAGGAACGACGAAACCGTGAACATGATGATGCAGATCAGGAAATATCTCTTGCGGCCAAGAACCCTTCCTAGCCACCCGGAAATCGTCAGAACGATCCCGTTGGCCACCAGATAGGATGTCAACGTCCATGTCGCATCATCATAAGTGCTGGACAGGCTGCCGGCGATATGCGGCAGGGAGACGTTGACAATCGTCGTGTCAAGAATCTCCATGAACGCAACCAGCGTAACCGCAAACGCGATCAGCCAGGGATTATGACCGGGCGTCCAGTCCACCCCGTCCTTCGCCGGGGCTCCACTCATTTGGATGATACCTTCTGTCCGGATGATGGTGTCGTATCAGTGTGAATGACGGGCTCAACCGACAGACCCAATGCCAGCGGAACGTCAGGATTTTCTCCACTATCAATCATGATTTTGACTGGCACACGCTGCACGATTTTCACGTAGTTACCCGTAGCATTCTCAGGCGGGAATGCGCTGAAAACAGCCCCGGTTCCCTTCTGCAGCGAATCAACATGCCCTTTCAGTGTATGAGACGGATAGGCATCGACCGAAATATCCACTTTCTGACCCGGACGAATGTCACCGATCTGCGTTTCCTTATAATTGGCAACCACCCAGACTTCAGGCTCCACCACGGATACGAGAGACTGCCCCTGCGCAACATAGTCTCCCTGCTCAACATTACGCTGAGAGATCCATCCGTCATGCGGCGCGCGCAGTACCGTCCATCCAAGATTCAGCTGTGCCTGCACCAGATTTGCTCGCGCAGAGGCAAGATCGGCTTCCTGCTGGGTCATCTGTGAACGGATATTGTCGATATTCTGGATCACAGGTTCTGCCGCTTGAACCCGCGCTTCAGCAATCAGCACCTGGGCTTTGGCATTATCAAGACCTGCCTTCGAATAATCGATATCCTGTGCCGAGGTGGCAGCACGCATAACGGAATGTTGTCGATTGTAATCTGTCTGCGCCTTGAAAAGCTGCGCTTTCGCCTGTCCCAAATCTCCCTGAGCTTCCATCAGACGTGCCGGAAAGTTTTTCTCGGCGATCGCCACCTGAAGCTGGAAGGCTGTTACCGCTGCTTCGGCCTTGCGGACATCGGCCTGAGCTTTATCAACCGCTGCCTGCCAATCCCGCGGATCGATCCGGAGCAGAACATCTCCCGCATGAACGAACTGATTGTCATTGATCAGAAGCTCCGTCACATAACCCGAAACATGAGGGACTATGCTGACGGTCCGTCCGGCGGTGAATGCGTCATCAGTTTCAACATCATAGCGGTGCATGAACCAGTAGATGACTCCCGCTATGACCAGCCCCGCGACAACCAGCAGGAGAATGATCTTGATATGCGGCTTCTGTCCGGCCTCTTTTTTCTTACTGCCCTGCTGATCCGGCGCTGATGTGTCTGCCATACTTGCTCCATGACTGGCCGTTTCTCCCGCTCCCGCCTTCTCAAAATCATGTCTCAAACAGATCGGGCATCCGGGAAAACAAACGTTTTGGGCGGCAATGCACCCCACTTACTCAAAAATCGTATGGCTATCTCTCTCGCATGCATCACTAAATGCATCAAGCGCCCTTGACCTCGCGAAAAGAACTATTACAAGGAGCGCCAAGAGACACAGGCTCCCACGCCTGAATGCTCTGGCTTAAAGATGCCGGGTTAGCACAGTGGTAGTGCAGCGGTTTTGTAAACCGAAGGTCGGGGGTTCAAATCCCTCACCCGGCACCATAATTCCCAGAAAACAGCCATTTCTATCGCCCGAACAGGGCGCATAAAACGAACCGGACGCATGCGAACCCGGATAAAATCCCGGATATTTTGCGCTAAGGATTTCTCATTCTCCGCACGTCCCTTAATCGGTGCGCGTTCACTAATCATGTCGGCTTTTCACACCAACTTGTTGGTAAGAAAAATCAACATGGCGGAAGATAAATTGCATGAGATGGACTCTCATCAGGCAGCAAAACCTCTTCACCTCCCCAGATGCTCCGTGCGCTGCATGCAGGATACTGCGACGACACGGAAAGACGCTCAGAGACTCAGGAAATGGAAGGGACACCCTCTCCTAGTGAAAGAGCCCAAGACGACGCCGGCCGTAAGAGGCAGGTTTCGAGCCCTACCCGCAGCGATATCTTCGTCGAAGAAAGTCTATCGCTTCTCATGAAGTAGAGGCGATAGATACTAATCGTCTGCACATCCAAAGCAGACAGGCTGAGATGGAGGGATCGGAATGTCCGGTTTTAGACAGCCAGAGAGGAATAGATGACATTCATCACCGCTGGCTTTCTTTGGTAACATGTACCATCTTCACCAATAGAAGCTTGCAGCCTTGCGTTGTGCTAAATCGGACCGTTTCAAGACGTCTGTTCATAGCGACGCTGATGAGAATAGGACTGTGTTACCCTATCATCACCGTCCGGATGGACTTATTTCAGTAACAATAGATAGTAATGTCTGGAATTTATTTTTCGAAATCAATCTGGATATTGCCACTGAACTGCCATTAGACCGCTTTAAGCTCTTCATCCCACGCGAGGTTGAGATTGAAATCGATGCGATCCCCAACCGTGCTGATAAACTAGCACTGAAAGATTACATTCATACCCAAATTGCTACTGGACAAGTTCAAGTCACACGGGTCTCTGGGTTTCCTCACGAGGGCGACGGACCACAACGTTGCGGCAGCTTTGGCTTCGCCACGTTTCAGAGCGACACCGAACGTAAATTTTATGATCTGATCCGCGATAGATATTTACTCGGCAAAACAGCGACCAAGAGTCAACTGACCCGGAATGAGGGAGACGCGGCACTAGGCGCAAATTCTTTTTCCTCGGTCGTGTTGACGCTTGATCTCAAGCCAGGGCCTCTCACAGTTGCGCAGGAGAACGGTGGAAAAATACTCGACATGCGTCCATTCCGCAAAACAGGGGAAGACTTGGCCTCTTATGTCACTACCTATTACGGCGCATCGCAAATGACTAACGGCTCATAAAGGAGGAAGGCGGAATGTCCGGTTTCGGTCAGTGTTGCCATACAAAGATCGCGGGGTCAGCGACGCAGATGTTCTGAACGTCAGGATATCAGAGCGACAGTATGGGGGAGGAATTATTGCGTGATCTACGCTTGGATTGATGGCGTAAAACGGCAACCGATAGCCAAGGGCGAGCGTACCACCTGCAAGGATTGTGGCGGGCTCCTTACCTCCGTCATGCCGGCGCAGAACATCACCCACTGGCGGCACAAGACACGTGATTGCGACCGTTGGAGCGAAGCAGAGGGCCCGTGGCATCTGGGCTGGAAAGAGCAGTTCGACATTGAATGCCGAGAAATCGGCCTTTATGACGCCGCTACCGGCGAACAGCACCGCGCCGATGTGCTGTGCGGTGTCGGCACGCCGAACGCAACCGTGTTGGAGTTGCAGCACTCTAGCATCAGCGAGCAGGAGCGCATCGAGCGCGAGTCCTTCTACCGCCAGAAGCATCGCATGTTCTGGCTTGTCCACCTGCACGACGAACGTAACTTCACCGGCAGCAGCTTTAGCCTGTCGTTAGGCTGCGGCGCGCGCACGGCGACCGTCGACGACCATAATTTCGAGATCGTCCGTTTCGCGTCACGCAGCAGCCAGTTCATCGAAAAATGGAAACGATCGAGCGCTCATGTTTTTTTCGATTGTCAAGGCCACATCTTTTACCTCGCCAACGAGAGTGTGGCGGCACGGGCCAATGGTGGTCTTCCGCTGAAGAAAGGTTATTTCGCCTATTCCCATTTATCGCGGGAAGAATTTATCAGTGCTGTACATGGTCGGCGGCCCTAAATCTCCTCTGTCAAACAGAACTGAACCATGACCGATCAATTTAATTGAAGGAAAAACGATGTATATCATTAACGTGACAAACCCAGATAGAACTGATTCTTCAACAATAAAAGAATTTGCACATGAGGCAGCTAATTTTGCGTTGTCCATTCTTCCCCCCTACGAAGTAAGACGTATTGAAGATAGTATCACTCGCCAAGAATGGTTCGGCGAAGACATCAAAGATTTTATTGCGCTCCACACGCGTGATTAGGGCGTGTCGTCAGTTAATTCCGATGATAGCGGAGACAAGTTGCACTGCTGCGAGGAATGTTGATTTCAGCTTGTCGTATCGTGTTGCAATGCCTCTGCACTGCTTCAGTCTGGCGAAGAACCGTTCGATTTCGTTTCTCTTTTTGTAGAGTGGGAAGCTGATTTTCCGTGAATGACGTCGGTTTTTTCTTGATGGGATAACCGGTGTGATCTGCCGTTCTTCGAGCTTTTCGATAAGCGGACCAGAATCATAAGCCTTGTCGGCAATGATGGCTTCGGGACCGACTTCGTCCAGCAAGGGGTCTGCTTCCGTGATATCCGCTCTCTGCCCGGGCGTCAGGGATAGCATCACAGCCTTTCCTGCGGCATCGACAACAGCGTGGATTTTTGTGGTCAGTCCGCCACGGGACCGTCCGATGGCCTGATCTGCGCCCCTTTTTTACGGGCGCCCGCGCTATGCTGGTGAGCGCGGACTATCGTGCTGTCGATCATCATGTATTCGTTGTCGTGGTCAGCCGCCAGATTCCGGAAAATGCGCTCGATCACACCGCTTTCGCACCAGCGGCGCAGTCGCCGATGGACGTTCTTCCAGTCTCCAAAACGGGTCGGCAGATCACGCCAGGGAGTGCCTGCGCGGTAGCGATACAGAACCGCTTCCACAAACAAACGGTTATCCGTGGCCGTACCGCCGACGTGCCCCTCACGACCCGGGAGAAGGTCTTTTATCCGCGCCCACTGATCATCGCTCACACCATACCGTCGCATCTCTGTATTTCCCCGAAAAACAGAGAGAAAACATCACAGATCAAACGGGAGTACAAGCCTCATGCCACTCCACGCTAACTGACGACACGGCCTAGCAGATAATTATCGCGTGATCGTAGCCTCAAAAGCTTATCTCGATTCAAAAGGGAGCCCCACGACACCGGAATCTCTCATAAATTTTGATTGCCTACACCAAGGGCCCGGAATGACATGGAAATTAATAGGTCCTGAC
>JAAYUA010000092.1 GCA_012517935.1 Acetobacter sp.
GAAAATGTTGGGGCTGGGCTGGCCCGGCGGGCCGGCTCTGGAGGCTTTGGCGCGGGAAGGAGATCCGCAGGCTGTTTCCCTCCCACGTCCGCTGCGTGGTCGTGCGGGATGTGATTTTTCCTTTTCCGGGTTGAAAACGGCTGTAGCGCGTCAGTTGGAAATGACTGGTGAAGGAGGGGCTGCACAGCCGTTATCCCGTGCGCGTGCGGCTGATCTGGCTGCGGGATTCCAGTGTGCGGTGACCGATGTCATTGCTGACCGTGTGGAAAATGCCCTGGGTATGATGGAAACACCGGTCGCGCTGGTCGTGGCCGGGGGTGTTGCAGCCAATCAGATGCTGCGCGCACGGCTTATGGATATTGCTGAATCTGCGGGAATCGCGTTTGCAGCCCCCCCGTTAAGGCTCTGCACTGATAACGCCGTAATGGTTGGCTGGGCGGCTCTGGAAGTGATCCATGAAGCGGAAAGGCTTGGGATGGAGCTGCCGGATGATCAGGCGATGCGCCCCCGTCCGCGCTGGCCGCTTGAGGAAATGGCGTTGCGTGGGGTGCACGATATGCCCCCGGGTTAGGAGGGCGGAAATTTTCTTATTCCCCGAGTTCTTCGGTAACGGAAGTTTGATAGGTCTTGATGACCTCTTCAGTTGGTCCATCCATCTTTATTCGCCCCCCTTCCAGCCAGATGATGCGAGTGCACCATTCCAGCAGAATGGGAAGATTATGAGATGTGATGACCAGAATCTCAGCGTTCTTCACGACGGAGGACAGCCGTTCTTTTGCTGATGCCTGAAACTGCGCGTCTCCAGCCATGAACCATTCGTCCATCAGCAGGATTTGTGGAGAAATGGCTGTCGCCAGACCAAATCCCAATCTTACGGCCATGCCGGAGGAATAGAGTCGGACGGGCAGATTGAGGAAATGGCCCAGATTGGCGAACTGCTCCACGTCTTCTTCCAGTTGACGCTGCTGGGCGGAGGTCAGGCCCCGATGACGGGCGTGCAGCATGATATTTTCCCGTCCGGTCAACTCGCGATTCATGCCTGATCCGGTGTCGATCAGGGAAACGACGTTTCCATGGACGGTAAGGTGTTCCGGAGGCGTGTCGAAAATCCCGCCGAGGACCCGAAGCAGAGTGGTTTTGCCGGCACCATTATGACCGATCAGTCCGATACGTTCTCCGGAAGCGATGGAAAACGTCAGATTGGACAGGGCTCTGACCTCAAGAACGCCTGTTTCTCCGGGCGCAAGGCCGACTTCACCGCCTGTGCGTGCAGGGTTTTTCTGTATTGTCTTTTTCGCTTTTCCGAACAGGCTCTTTTTGAGCGATCGGGCACCTCCATGGAAAAGAGGGAAAGACAGGGAGAGGTCGTGGGCAGTTATGCTTGCAGATCTGGTGGGCAAATCATCGTCTGCGAGAGGAAATGTGGTCATGTCGTCAGACCCAGAAAGCCAGTCGTGAACGGGAACGGGCAAAGGTCACAAAACCGATGCACCACAGCGTCAGGCTGATGAGCGCAGCGCAGATCCAGACGGAACGTGAGGGAAGATCGCCCGTGAGGGGGCCGCGCACGATTTCCAGAAGGGAATAGAAAGGGTTGAGCAGCAGCCAGCGGCTTCGTGCACCGAGTTGCGATGCATTCCAGATGACCGGCGTTACATAGAACGCGATCTGGATAGCGCTGCTGATGATGGGGGGAACGTCGCGATAGCGGGCACAGAGTGGTCCGAGAATCATGCAGCAGGAAAAGGCGTTGAGTGCCCACAGGAACAGCGCGGGAAGGACCAGAAGTGCTGTGATTCCGGGGACAATACCGAACC
Organism: Acetobacter sp.; assembly: GCA_012517935.1. Lineage (GTDB taxonomy): Bacteria > Pseudomonadota > Alphaproteobacteria > Acetobacterales > Acetobacteraceae > Acetobacter. The sequence goes on from JAAYUA010000092.1 coordinate 1,818, forward strand.
AGATATAGACACCGATCGGCACGATGACGGTCAGGCCGAAACTGAGAGTGGTGCGCATCAGCATGCGAAGGATTTGCACGGTCCAGGGCAGGCGCATGGCCCTGACGGAGCTTCCGGCGGTGATGAAGCAGGTGCAGGCATTTTGCAGCATGTCGGAAATGCCGGTGCGCCAGAGGATGATGGAGATCGACAGGTAGGGGAGGTAGGTTTGCAGGTTCATATGGAACAGCCGTGCGTAAACCAGTCCCATTGATCCGATCATGATCAGTGTCGAAAGTGTTACCCACATGGGACCGACAGAGGATCCCCGGAACTGCAGTTTCAGATCCAGCCATCCGAGCAAAGTGCCAAGGCGCCATAGTTTGAAGCCTTGATGGATATCGTGGAGGGCTGATCGGCTGGCCTGGAATTTCTTCTTGCTGCGGGTCTGTTCACAGGATGAAGCATCCTTATCAATGACCGTTGACAGAGCCGGTTCCAGGCGATTGTCGCCTGCCGGAGTGTGCGGTGTCTTGTCCTGAAGGCCGGAAGAAACTGTCATGCGCAGCATGGCTAGCCGATTAACGCTGCTGACTGCAATGTTGGTTCGTGAAGAGTTATCGGGACATGGTAGGGCATGAGAAAAGATTGATTGCAGTGAGCGATTGGCAAAAGTGATGAGAGTGCGCAAAATGACGGCGTGATGGTGAAATTCTTCTGTGAAAAATGGAATCTTTTTTACAAATGCCATGAAGCCGACACATTGCTGCGACAGGCTTGGCTTCAGGTCAGGCCTTTCGGACTCGGGTGTGAGGCAGACTCAATTCGAACAGGAAACGGTAGAAAAAGCGTGCAACTGTCGGAAATCGGTCGTAATTTCAAGAAATAGACCGAAAATGGCGGAACAGTGCTGCGGAACGGGATGGCTGACTCATGGTGTGTACTGGCGGTGAACAGGCGTCTGATTTCTTGCCAGGCAATAAATCTGTCAGGCGATTTCTGATGATCACAAAGAGCGTGAGGCGAGCGCTGACCGTGCGGAAAGCCTGTGCCGCGATGACGCTTCTGGGTACGGCAGGCTTTCTGGCGGCCTGCTCCGAAACGCAGCCGGACATGAGCATTCCATTGGCGCAGCAGGAAGCAAATTACCGTGCGCATGCCAAATCCTGGTATGAGCCACCTGGCCCGCCTGAAGATCCGTGGGGTCCTTATATTGTTGAGGCGTCGCGTCGTTTCGACGTGCCGGAAACCTGGATTCGATCGGTCATTCATCGCGAATCGGGTGGAAAACTTTATCATAATGGTCAGCTTGTGCGCTCGGGGCCGGGTGCCATGGGGCTCATGCAGTTGATGCCGCCCACTTATGACGAGATGAAGCTGGCCTATAATCTGGGTGATGATCCGTTTAATCCCCGCGACAATATCTTCGCTGGAACGGCCTATATCCGACAGATGTATGACATTTACGGGTCTCCCGGCTTTCTGGCTGCATATAATGCTGGTCCGGGTCGGCTGGAGGATTTCCTGACTCGGCATCGGACGCTTCCTCGGGAAACGCGCCTGTATGTTTCCGCGATTGGTCACCAGATCGCCGGGATTGTGCCGAACAATCGTTCTCAGGCTGATCTGATGGTCGCGCAGCACGAGACCGGGGTGCAATATGCTTCGGCGACTGAGTCTTCACGGACCACCCGAACGGTCAGTGATGCCTGGAAGAACAGAATCGCGGGCGGCTCGACCAATCAGCCGGTTCAGGTGGCTGCGGCTCCTGAAGATGGTGTGGAGGCTGATGTGCCAGCCTATGTTCATGACATGGACCCGGTGGAAAAAGATTCGTCTTCCGCAGACTCTGTTCGCGCAGCATGGTCAGCCCGTCAGAATGATGCTGCCGCTCAGGGTGTGGAAACAACAGTCCAGAAGCATTCCGTGCATTTCATCGCACCTGTTGATACATCTCGTGCAAGTCATAATGTGCAGCCGGCGGTCGTCAGATCAGCATCAGCCACCGCACCTTTCCACGCAGCTTCCGGTGGTGACTGGTCTGTGCAGGTCGGGGCTTTCCGTTCTGCCAGTCAGGCCATGGATGCGACTGTGAAGGCCCGTTCGGGTGCAGGAGGCACGCTTTCCGGCGCGCAGCAGAAAATCACATCTGTAAGCCTGCAGAACGGCAAGCTTTATCGTGCGCGCCTGACGGGTTTGTCCCGTTCCAGCGCTAGTGCCGCATGCAGCAAAATCAGAAATTGCCTGATCGTGCCGCCGGGATCAGCCTGAAAACAGGCGGTCAGCTTCTTTCCTTGATGCGTGTTCCCAATGCTTCCAATGCTTCCCGCAATGGGCCTTCGGGCAGGTCATCAAGCACGGGTAACTCTTTTGATGGCAACTGGCGTGCGGGGGGGCGGTTGCTCTTGCGTTCCGGTTGTTTTGGCGGGGTTGCGTCCTGAATCAGACGGATGCGGCTGACCAGCGGGCTGCCGTTCCAGCGGTTCACTTTCTCGATGATCTGTGGGATGGCATATTGAAGCTCAAGAGCAGCCGGTCCTGAACAGCTTAAGGTCAATGTGCCTGAGGCCAGTTTTTTCGGGGTTGCTGTTCTGGCATATGCGTCACCTGCGATCTGATCCCATTCCATCATCAGGCGTGCTGCGGCAGCGTTCTGCTTTTTCAGGCAGAAGCGTGTGACGGGCGTTAACAGGCTGCCAAGTGTGCGTGGTCCGAAAACCCGTGTGGATGGGGCTTTCTGTGAGGATGCTCTGTTCTGAGTCCCCTGTTGTTTCATAAGGTGCTCCCGTGAATCCACCGGCCTCTTTGCTGCTCGCATGGTACGATCAGCATCGTCGTATTCTGCCATGGCGTGCATTGCCCGGACAGGTTGCGGATCCTTATCATGTCTGGCTGAGCGAAATCATGCTCCAGCAGACCACTGTTACGGCTGTGATCCCATATTTCCAGAAATTTCTGGAGCGTTTCCCTGATATCGCGGCTCTGGCGCGGGCATCGGTTGATGATGTGCTGTCGCAATGGGCGGGTCTTGGTTACTATTCCCGCGCCAGAAATCTGCATCGTTGCGCCCAGACGGTGCATGAAATGGGTGGTTTCCCGCGTGATCCGGCCGGTTTGCAGGCGTTGCCGGGAATTGGCCCTTATACTGCGGCGGCTATTGCCGCGATTGCGTTTGATGTGCCGGTCGTTCCTGTGGATGGCAATGTCGAGCGTGTGGTGTCGCGGATTTTTGCTGTCGAAGACGAATTGCCGCGTGCGCGGCCCAGGCTTGCCGGGTTGGCTGTCCGGTTCATGGATGATCAGGATGCAGTGGCACGTCCCGCTGATTTTGCTCAGGCGCTGTTTGATCTTGGCGCCGGACTTTGCTCTCCACGTTCGCCTGCATGCGTGATCTGTCCCTGGCAGTCTTCCTGTGCGGCTTTCAGGCGTGGTGATGCCGCAAGTTTTCCGCGAAAGGCTCCCAAGGCGGCCCGTCCGGTGAAATATGGCCAGCATTTTCTGTTGTCTGATGACCGGGGGCAGATTTTGCTGCGTCGACGGCCGGACAAGGGGCTTCTGGGAGGAACGCTGGAATTGCCGGGTGGCAGTTGGACATTGGAGCGCCCGGAAGGGGATGCGGCGTCTGTTGCGCCCTTGGCGGATCGGTGTGCGATGGAGTGGCGGCGATGCGGGGAGGTCAAACATGTCTTCACGCATTTTGAACTGCGTGTGGAAGTGTGGGCCGCGCATGTTCCCGTGTTGCCGAATCTCAGGGAAGAGGACGGTATGGCGGTTCCTGAAGCGAAAGTTGGGGAACTTGCTCTTTCTTCTCTGATGCGAAAATGTCTTGAGATGGCGAAACGGAAGGAAGACGTCTGAAAATGACCGAAATCGCGAACAGGAAGAATGAGCTTTGGTTGCTCGACTGGTTTGGTCGTTTTCTTGATTGCCACCCTGAAAGCGGAACGATTTTCGCCGTTGAATCAGGTTTGTGCCCAAAGGAAGGGCCTGCCATTTTTCTGGAGATTGATTCTGAAAACAGGGAACAGCCTTTTTCCTTGAAGTCTCAGATTCCCACACCGTTATGTTTGCCGCAAATCTGGCCTGAGGTTCAGGAGATTCCCAGTCTTGCGTTGCAAATTCTTGATGTCGAGGGGCCTTTTGGTTCTGCGTCTCCGACGTGGCTGGGTGTGACGCCTGAGGGGGCCGTCAGATATGACAATCCGAAAGCGCAGGACTGGGAAAAATTCATTGCTGTGCCACGGATGCTCGGTTTGTGCGGGGTGAAGGGTGAGCATCTTCGGGTTGAAGACATGCAGGGGAATATTCTTCCGGGTGTGAGATGGCTTTCCGGGTTCCAGATCGGTTTTGCCGGACAGAGTTATGCAATCCGAGATGTTTTGCCGCTTCTCGCTATTCTTGGAGCGCTGGAGAAGGGCGAAAGCCGGGACGTGATGCTGCCTTCGCAACGCGCTGGGGAGCCGGAACAGTCTGTTCGTGTCGTGCGGACATGAAATTTTCGCCATATCACGAAAATTGATGGTTTTTGCTTGCACTGCTTGTGGATTGGAGCGTTACTGACAACAGGAAAAGTCATGGATAACGCTGTGTTGCCTTGGTGGTCTGCGTTTCCATAGGACAAGGAGGATGACGGTATGGGTGTTTCCGGTCTTCTGTTGCTGTCTTTGGGGCTGTTTGCCGTGATGTCTGGCGTTAGCAGATATTACGCTTCCGTTGTGCAGCCTGTTCCGGTCAGATGTCGTAAACGTCGCTGAGAGAAGGGCTTAATTTCGGATTGCGTCTGGGTTAGTCTGGGGCATGAGTTTCATTCATGTGCCTCCGGGTGAGGCAGCGTCATCCACAGCTGAGCGCATTGGCGTTCTGCTGATCAATCTTGGTACTCCTGAAGACAGTAATGCTTCAGGAGTCAGGACCTATCTGAACGAATTTCTTTCGGATCGACGGGTGATTGAGGCGCCTCCATTGGTATGGAAGCCCATTCTTCTGGGCGCGATTCTGCCATTTCGTCCGAAAAAAACGGCGGCGGCCTATTCCAGAATATGGAACCGCGAGCATGACGAGAGCCCATTAAGGGTCTGGACACGTCTTCAGGCACAAAAGCTGGCCGAACGTTTTGACTCCAATGAAGTGATGGTCACCTGGGGCATGCGCTATGGGACACCTTCGCTGGCGCAGGCTGTTTCAGACCTTCTTCAGGCCGGATGCACGCGGATTCTCGCGATGCCGCTCTATCCGCAATATTGCGCTGCAACGACAGCGACCGCGAATGATCAGCTGTTCCGCTATCTCATGAAGCTGCGTCGTCAGCCAGCGGTGCGGACATTGCCATCATTTCCTGATGATCCAGCGTATATCGGTGCGTTGGAGGCCGTGATCCGGCGCACTTATGCCTCATGCGAACAGGCACCTCAGATGCTGGTGACTTCGTTCCATGGGATGCCCCTTACTTCCATTGCGAAGGGTGATTCCTATGCTGCTGAGTGTCAGCGCACGACGGAAGCATTGCGGCAGGCTTTGGGAATGAGTGCCGAGGACATGCCGCTGACCTATCAGTCGCGATTTGGGCCAGCAAAATGGCTGAGCCCTGCCACGGCTGATTTCGTATCCGGGTTGCCGGAAAAAGGGATTACCCGGATTGCGGTGGTGATGCCCGGTTTCGTCTCTGATTGTATCGAGACACTGGATGAAATCGGCAATGAGTTACGCGAAGATTTCGTCAAGGCGGGAGGCAAGGAACTGACGCTTGTTCCCTGTCTGAATGATGCTCCGGAAGCCATTGATATGCTTGAGACCCTGACACGCAGAGAACTGTCTGGCTGGCTTTGAGGCCAGCGAAGGCCATATGGCGATGAGGTGATCAGGAAAGTTTATACAGTCCGGAAACAAGCGGGCTGTTTTCCAGTTCCCTGCGAATCCTGTTCTGTAATGTTTCCGATGTCACAATCAGAACCTGCTGAAAGAAAGCCACGTTTCCTCGCCCCCGCTCCTGAAACAACAGGAGCAGCTTCATTGGAAGCACGGGACGTGGCAGGCAGCACAGACATCCTGCCTGATGTGTTTTCTGCATGGGTGCAGGCGTAACATCCTGAACACCGCTCCAGCCGACCCTCATCTCTTCAGGCAGAGCGAGAGTTTTCAGCAGGAATGTTTCTGAGCGGTCGGTCTGTCCGGGCAGATCTGACAGGCCGCAGACATTCACTCTGATATGACCACTCATGATGTCACGCGCGCCTTGTGCTGGACAGGGAATAGGGGCTCTGAAATAAGAACAGCCCGTTTCTCCCCGTATATGGGCAGTTTTCAGCGTCATGTTGTGCTGCCCCATTCGACCAGGATTGTCCCATGACCCGCCTTCCTCTGATCGATGCCCTCCGCGAGACCGTTCTGCTCTGCGACGGTGGCATGGGCTCTCGCGTTCAGCTTCTCGATCTCGATACGGAGCGTGATTACTGGGGACAGGAGAACTGCACCGAGATTCTCAATCTATCACGTCCGGAACTGATCCGGGAAATCCATCGCGGTTATTTTGAAGCCGGGGCGGACATGGTCGAAACCAACAGCTTTGGTGGTTCGTCCATTACGCTTGGTGAGTTCGGCCTTCAGGATCGTGCGCGGGAAATCAACCGCATTGCGGCGACTCTGGCGCGTGAAGCGGCTGATACATTTTCCGATGGTCGTGACCGTTATGTGATCGGTTCGGTGGGGCCGGGCACCAAACTGCCTTCTCTGGGCAATATTGATTATGACACTCTGGAAGCCGCTCTTGCGGAGCAGGGACGTGGGCTGATTGAAGGCGGCGTGGATGCGTTTCTGATTGAAACCTGCCAGGACACGCTCCAGATCAAGGCAGCCGTTAATGGCATGAAGATCGCACGTGCGGAACTTGGCACGAACACGCCGATTTTTGTTCAGGTCACTGTCGAGACGACCGGCACGCTTCTGGTTGGACCTGACATCGCTGCTGCGACAACCGTGGTTCACAGTCTTGATGTGGATCTGATGGGGCTTAACTGCGCCACAGGTCCGCAGGAAATGGCCGAGCATGTTCGCTGGCTTGCACAGAACTGGCCGAATTTTCTGTCCGTGCAGCCAAATGCAGGTCTGCCGGAACTGGTTGATGGTGTTACACACTATCCTCTCTCACCTGAAGAAATGGCTGTCTGGGTCGAGCGTTTTATTGTCGAGGATGGGCTGAACCTTATTGGCGGCTGTTGCGGCACCTCCACGACGCATATTGCGGCTCTGGACGCGATGCTGCGTCGTCGCGCAGAAGGCACGGGGCGTCATCGTCCGGCACCAACACCGCGCACTCCCGTCTGGGTTCCTTCTGTTGCCAGTCTTTATGGTCAGGTGCCGTTGCGTCAGGAGAATGCCTGTTTCTCCATTGGAGAGCGCTGCAACGCCAATGGATCGAAAAAATGGCGTGAGCTTCAGGAGGCTCATGACTGGGATGGTTGCGTCGCCGTAGGCCGCGAGCAAGCTGCCGAAGGGTCCAACGCGCTTGATATCTGCACCGCTTTTGTCGGACGCAATGAAATGGTGGAGATGAACGAGATCATTCGTCGCTTCACCTCTTCGGTGAATGCGCCGCTGGTGATTGATTCGACAGAAACACCTGTGATCGAAGCTGCGCTGAAGCTGCATGGTGGCAAGCCGATCATCAACTCGATCAATTTCGAGGATGGTGAGGGTCATGCGCATGATCGCATGAAACTGGCCCGCAAGTTCGGCGCGGCTGTGGTGGCGCTGACCATTGATGAAGTCGGGATGGCCAAGACGCCGGAAGACAAGCTGCGTATTGCAGCGCGTCTAATCGAATTTGCCTGCAATCAATATGGTTTGCCGCAATCTGATCTGATGATCGATCCCCTGACCTTCACCATTGCGACGGGTGTCGAGGATGATCGCAAGCTGGGTCTCTGGACGCTTGAGGGCATCCGGCTGATCCGTGAGCATTTCCCCGATGTTCAGATTCTGCTGGGTCTGTCGAACATTTCTTTCGGACTTAATCCTGCGGCGCGCGCCGTGTTGAATTCTGTTTTCCTTGATCATGCGATGCGTGCGGGCATGACGGGCGCAATCGTTCATGTGTCCAAAATCCGTCCTTTGCACATGATTGCGGAAGAGGAAGTGAGGGTCGCAGAAGATCTGATTTTTGATCGTCGTTCGGAAGGATACGATCCTCTTCAGAAATTCCTTGAACTGTTTTCGGGTCGCAAGGCTTCGGATGCCGTCAAAAAGAAAAAGGGCGGCACAGTTCAGGAACGTTTGCGCGACCGGATTGTCGATGGTGATCGCAAGGGGCTTGAAGTCGATCTTGAAGAAGCCATGGGCCTGATGCCACCTCTGGAGATTATCAACACGGTTCTTCTGGACGGCATGAAAGTTGTCGGTGAACTGTTTGGTTCCGGCAAGATGCAGCTTCCTTTTGTTCTTCAGTCTGCCGAAACGATGAAGGCGGCTGTCGCGTGGCTGGAACCGCATATGGAGCGTGTGGAAGGGCAGGCGCGTGCGACGATCGTTCTGGCGACCGTCAAGGGAGACGTGCATGATATTGGCAAGAATCTTGTTGATATCATCCTGACAAATAACGGTTTCAGGGTCATCAATCTTGGCATCAAGGTGCCTGTTACGGATATGATCGAGGCAGCCCGCGCAGAAAAAGCGGATGCGATCGGCATGTCGGGTCTTCTTGTAAAATCGACCGTTATCATGAGAGAAAATCTGGAATTCATGACCCGCGAAGGGATTGATCTTCCGGTTATTCTTGGCGGAGCGGCCCTGACCCGTAATTATGTCGAGGAAGACTGCGTTTCTGCTTATGGCGAGCATGGCCGTGTGGCTTATGCGCGTGACGCCTTTGATGGTCTCGCTCTGATGGAGCGTGTCGAGCATAAAACCTTTGATGACTATGCTTCGGCCATTGCCGTTCGTCGTGAAGGCAAAAGCACGCGTCGCACGCCACGCACCCCAGAGGCGGCAGAAACACGGGGTTTTGGTCCTGTGGACAAGGAAGCCGCGCGTCTTCGTCGCCAGCGCATGACGGCGGATGAGCCTCATGTCACGCCGCCTTTCTGGGGGGCGAAGGTTCTGGAAGCGCCAGTCAGTGCGGTTCTGCCGTTCCTGAACGAGCGTTCGCTTTATCAGTTCCAGTGGGGTTTCCGGAAACAGGGCCGTTCATTGGAAGAGTTCCTTGAATGGGCACGTCAGGAACTGCGTCCCGTTCTGCGTCGGATGCTCGATCTGACCAATGAACAGGATATTCTGCATCCGACGGCCTGTTATGGTTACTGGAAGGCGGCGGGTGAAGGAAACGATCTTGTGCTGTTCAATGAGGATGGCATCACGGAGGCTGCCCGTTTCACCATGCCGCGCCAGCCCCGCGAGGATGGTGAATGTATTGCTGATTTTGTGCGGGATATTGATCAGGCCGAGCGAGATGTCATAGGGCTTCAGGTCGTGACAGTTGGGCAGAAAGCTTCAGATCTTGCCCGTGAGTGGTTTGAGGAAAATCGTTATCAGGATTATCTGTATCTGCACGGACTTTCTGTAGAAATTGCAGAAGCAATGGCGGAGTATACGCATCGTCGCATTCGTGCAGACCTTGGTTTTGCAGGAGAGGATGCGCGTGAGCTCGAAACTCTGTTGTCTCAGGGCTATCGTGGTTCCCGTTATTCCTTCGGTTATCCTGCCTGCCCGCGTCTGGAAGATCAGGAGCCGATCCTGAAGCTTCTTGGAGCGGAGCGGATTGGTGTCTCTCTTTCTGATGGATATCAGTTGCATCCTGAGCAATCGACTTCTGCGCTGGTCATCATGAACAAGGCGGCAAAATATTTCACGATCTGATCAGGGAATTTTCTCTGATGATTTGAAAGGATGAATGAATGTGTTCTGCCATTCTGGGCAGACACACTCATTCCGGAATGTGGTCATGTTGGTGGTTGATTTCTGATTATTGAGAGGATGAATTCGTTTTTTGGATGGTGTGGGAAAGTCGAATTGGTCGTGTCATATATTTGGTGATATTTCATCTTCAACATTGTTTTTTTTAAGATCTCCTTATCAATTTATTGATTGATATCGCACTCGGTATCGAAAGAAATAATAGAGTGGATGTATCAAAAATGAGAAAAATAGTTTTCAGAAGAGATAAGTTTTTTCTTTTATTTACTTTTGGGTTTTGTTCGAGTTTTATTCCGAATGCATTTGCGGCTGATAAGCCTTCTGAAAATTGTCAGGCGGGTTATCAAGCTTGTTATTCGATCAATGCAGACAATAAGCCTGCTTCCCCGGAAAATCTGGATAATGGAAAGGTTGTCTTTGCATTTGGGGATGATGGATGTTTTCCTTCAGCTCCAGTATGGTACGATGAAAAAGAAAATACATTAAAATCAAATCCGGGGCAGTTTGTAAGCCGTCAGTTGTCATTTAATAAAAATGCAAGGTCATTATGTTGGTATAAAAAGCAGTTTGATCATTCATATATTGTATATAATGAATTGAAGTCATCAAATATGCCTGGTTATAGTGCTAGGGTGTTTGGAATTTATGCTGTGAAAGATTTCAGTAGGGAGGCTATATTAGCTAAGGAAATCCTAGGATATAGCATCGCAGGACATAGGCATGAATGGGAGCATGCTATTGTCTGGATGCATGATGGAAAACCGGAATTCGTTTCCGTGACTCAGCATAGTGATACACGCATCATGAAAGCGAGCGATGCGCCTCATCTGAAAAATCATCCCTATGTTTATGCGGTCAAATATATATGGGGAAAGACGACACATTTCCCCGATTTTGCCGGATCGAAGAATCATATTGCGACAAATCAGCACCCGACACTTGGTGAAATCAAAGATTCGTCAGGTAAGGAACTTTGGTTTGGTGAAAGAGATGGCGATATCGTTGATTTTTCTACCGCCAATGATGCTTTCAAAAATATCATATTAAGTAATAGTCAAAAAGAAAAAGAAGAAAA
>JAAYUA010000093.1 GCA_012517935.1 Acetobacter sp.
AAGCGCCCGAAGATCAATGTCCCCAGTTCCGGCGGCCGCGCCGAACGGAGTGATCGTTCTCTGGTAGCACAATGCATGATTATTACCGACAGAGAGTGATCTTTGCCGTTCGATCAGTGCATGCCACACGGGGCGATTCAGAACATCTAACGGAGATGAGGCGGGCGTGCGGGTTAACAAATGCCGAACTGAAGTCAGTGCCTGCGCGAGTGTCTGCTGCTCAGTCTCATTCAATTGTAACAGAGTAGCCTCAATGACATCGTGCTGTCTTTGATCGACGTTTTCGAAAACGATCCGTCCCTTGACCGTCAGTTTCATGGGGCGCGAACGACCATCTTCCGATGATCGTTCGCGTGCTATCCATCCTTCATTCTCGAACCGACGTATCATGCGGCTCAGATACCCGCGATCCAGTGCCAGGACATCCTGCAGGACATTGGCCTGAACGGGTTCACGGTTTGCGATTTCCAGTAGAAGACGGGCTTCCGTCAGCGTCATGTCGCTGCCCAGAAAGCGTGAATCGAGCGCCCCGACATATCGCATGTAAAAACGGTTGAAATCACGAACCGCCGCTATTGCCTGTTCCATATTCATTCACCTCGGCATATAGTTGCCTAAAGCAACTATATGCCGGGACGCGAGACAATGCACATGTTTTGAGTGAAATGAGTCCACTCCACTCCACGGCAAACGGACCTGCTGGAAGGTACCGGATATTCTGCGCCATGCACGGGTATCCAGATTTTGTCGGAATGCTTTCCGTGCTGCAGAAAGAAACAAAAGGGAGGGCTGGTCGTTCGCGAGGAAACAGCAGTGCGGTCTATGAGCGGAAAATAGAGATTACCGTCTCTTCACGAACTCGATTAATGAATGCTCGCATTTGGAAGAGACGATTGTCTGTTTTAGAGCAAGTATTCGCTCCGGCAACCGCTGTACGATGGCAAAATAGTCGAGTCTTAATGTCATAGTAATTTCCATGTCTGTTATTGGCACCAAGGCGAGCCAACTGGTCCAGACATGGTATTGAATACGGGAAATAGGGGCATATTTTTTGTATTTTGCTCTTTGAACAGAAAAGAGCAATAGGACTGACGTTGGCAAGAAAAATGTATGTATGATTTTGAAAGATGCTTCTGAATAAAAGATTTATAAGAAATATATTTTCGAAAAACTGGTATTATAAAACAGGCCCCATTATCCCCAAAAGAGGATGAAGGGGCCTGTTTCTTTAAGAGTAGTGCGCTTTAGAAACCAGCCTGGATACGAGCTGCAATAGAGTTACCATTACGGCCAACTGTATTGAGTGTTCCAGCATTGGCGCTACGACTTGCAATAAAGTGGTTGAAATCCAGCATGACGCGGAAATGCCTGTTGGGATACCAGTTCAGACCACCGGCCCATACAGTCTGTTGACCACCTCTGACACCATTGACGGAGCCGAGATTACTGTTCAGGTCAGTAACACTGTAGCGGCCAGTGACTTCCAGGGCCCCCCAATGACCGGTGGAGGGATCAAACTCATCGACTTCAGGTACGCCCGGAGCCGAGAATGCGCCTTCTTTGATGTTATACAGGCGAGGCGTTCCGAAAATCGTATAGTTTGCTGCACCATACCACCCTTTGAAATGGAGAGTTGGTAGTTGCTGCACTGAGTTGCTGGTTTTGCGATCAACGCCGATTGTATAATATTCGCCCTGCATGAGGAAACGCTTCCAACGTAGCGCAACCTCAGGGCCAACAGACCAGACGTGCGAGACGTTTGACATATTGCCAGTGGAAATAAGGCTGTCTTCACCCAGATTGATTTCCGGACGCTGGCTCAGCTTGAAAGTGCGGCCGCTGCTGCTCTGATTGGGCTTGAAGGCCGCAATGGATGATACACCAAGGTGCAAATCCCAGTTTTTGGTCGCAATAGGCCGTCCGGCAGCACGTAGAAGACCACCAGTCTGACTGTCACTGATGCTGCTGTCGCCGCCGTAATAACCACTGGAGTTGCGTGCACCGAACTGCTGTCCAGTGAAATAGGCGCCAACCCACCAGCGTTTTTCATAATGCATGCCGCCAATCGAGAAGCGCGCATCGCTGGCTGCGATATTACGGACAATATCGGTGATGCCCGGACGCTCCATCAACATAAAGTCGTTGGAACTTTCAGAGTCGACCAGCGTAACACGCGGCTGGAAATAACCGATGGTCAGGACAGAGTTATGGAATCCTGCATAGTTAATGTTGGCTTCATAAAGACCAATCTGCCCGTCATCATTTCCACCAGCATAATCGGGCGTGACGTTTGCGACGATATCCTTGTAACGGAATGAGAACGGAATACGCAGTCGACGGGCGTTCGAGGTGAAGCTGTTGAAGTGACCGCCAGTCTCGCCAACACGTGGGCCCGAATTAAAGAAACCACCGAAGTCTTCCTGGAAGGCAAGGCCGATTGATAGGGCATAGCGTCCATCAGACGATTGAAGCGTTGGCCGCCCCTGAGGAAAGCCGAAACGCATGCCACCAATGGTAACCTCTTCGTCAGATTTCGATGCACGCTGAAAATCAGCCCATGACGAGACGATACCGCGGTCAGAGACCGGACGGCCATCTCCTTGGCTCATCTTGCTGAAAACAACAGGCTGGCTTTGTCCGAACTGAATGGCTTTCTCGGCCTCTCCACTATAATTTTTGGGAGTCGCCACAGGTTTGGTCGCATGGTGCTGCGTCGTCTGATGCATTGCGCTGTGATGAATTTCTGCACGCATACTCTGAATTGCCAGACGCATTTCTGCGACTTCTTTGTGAAGGCGGGCAATTTCCGCATCTGCCGCAGTGCTTGCAAATGCAGGAGAAGACAGAAAAAGACCTGCTATCGCCAATGTGGATGACGATAGAAGTGTCTGACGTGAGTAGGTGAGCATTCAACTCTATTCCACAGGAAGCGTTGAAGGCTTTTTAGAAGAAACATTACGATTTCGGTGTGAATGTTTCGAGGCAATTATATTATATTTATATGAACATATTGACAGGTATTTTGCCGCCTGAGTGGGTGTCAGATTCATGATTTTTGAAGTGAAAATCATGCATTATATTGAATCAGGCGCCATCCATATTTTCGACATCGTCCAATGGAACCGATGGGTCGTTCGGTATGGGGCGTCCAAGAAGATAAAAACCTACCAGAAGGATCAGCAAACCAACCACCGGTGGTGTGTATGACAGCAACATCATCGGGGTTGTCTTGTTGAACGGTGGATACAAGATCAGAATCCACCCATCGATAATGATTGTGCTGAAGCCGATGAACATACAGGCCGCGATAATCACGCCGCGGCGGAGCCATATGGAAGGCATTGATTATCCCCTCTGGTTGATCACACACCGTTGCATGACAGGAGGAGATAATGCAATTTCTGTCGTGTAGCCTATTGCTTGAGGGCGCGGGCTAGAATGTTCTGCGTTTCCAATGAAACAGGCAGGGATGTCTTGGTCAGAGCCACACCTTTCCAGCCAGCTCCGATCGCGCTGTAGAGATTGACTGCATCATGAAGACGCTCAAGCCGGGCTAGGGCTTCCTGATTCTGGGCCACCAGTGTTGAACGGTCAGCCGTCAGAACATCAAGGAATCCAGTCAGACCCGCAGCATATAGCCTGCGTGCACGGTCACGCGCCGTGGCTGTATCGACTGCGGCTTTGTGTAATTGCTCGGCATATTCGACGTCATCATGCCATGCAGCCATTGCGTCCTCGACTTCCTTGAAAGCGTTCAGAACAGTCTGGCGATAATGCAGGCGGGAGGCTTCGGCATCAGCCTGAGCCGCGCGCACGGCGGAGGTCAGCTTACCTCCATGCATCAAGGGCATGCTGGCCATCATCAGGAATTGCCAGCTCAAGGCATTCGCCTCGAACAGCTGATACATCGCAGATGCCTGAGGATTGAACGTCAGCGGAACGATGAAATGAGGATACAGATTGGCAACCGCGACACCAATGGCTGCGGTGCTCAGCGCATATTCACGTTCTGCCTGACGGATGTCCGGACGGTTGGCAATCACGATGGAAGGCAGCGTCGATGGAAATGCGGGTACCTTCGGAAGATCCCGGACAACCTTCAACTGATCTTCCAGTTCTCCGGGCATCTTGCCGACGAGTACGGAAATCGCGTGAGTGACCTGTGACACGCGGGTTTTCAGTGGCTCGCGAGCAGCGATCTGGCTATCCAGTTCCGCTTGCGCCTGTGCTGTCTGAAGTGTGTTTCCAAGACCCTGCACATAAAGCCGGTTTGTCAGATCGAGTGCGTCCTGAGCGACCTTGATATTGTCCGTGGCGATCTTGATCTGCAACTGCGTGACACGCAGAAGCATGTAATCGTTGGCCAGTTCATTCAGCAGCGTCATCAGCAGGGCGCGCCGGCTTTCAATGGTCGCTTCGACCTGATGCTCCTGTGCTTCGACCGATCGGCGGATGCGTCCGAAGACATCCAGTTCCCAGCTGGCTGATGCGCCATAGGTCAGCATGGAAGCCCCGGGACGATTTTGCGGGTTCCCGGGACGGATTGGCCAGTTATCGATCGCGAGAGAGTAACGAACGTCACCCGCTCCGGTATTCGCATCGACCTGCGGATACCATTGCGAGGCCGCCTTATCTCGCATGGCACGTGCGGAGAGGATGTGCTGACCGGCTATCTTCAGGTCGTAATTGTTCTCGATGGCCTGGTTGACCAGATCATTGAGGAAAGGATCACCGAAACTGCTCCACCATTCAGACATTTCCTTGTTGGTCTGAGTGATTTCTTCTGCAGTCGCAGGATGAGCCGCGGCTTCCTTGAAACCCTCTGGCAGCTTCATATGGTCCGGATGGAAGGTCGGTCCAACTGAACATCCGGCCAGCATGCCTGTCGCCGTAGCAAGACAGAGCGCCCGGCGAAGGGATGCGCGCCACGAATGTGCGGGGGTTATTTTCATCTCTCCAGTCATCGGTGGCAACGCTTTACAGATGATTTTGCAGCCAGGTGGCCAGATGGCCCCGGCGTGTCTGCGATTCCGGGCCAACAGAAACGGTCGCGGTCATGCCTGCGGCAAGAAGAACGCTATCCGGGACATGATCAATATGGATGCGGACAGGAATACGCTGCGCCAGTCTGACCCATGTGAAGATCGGGTTGACGTCCTGCAGACCAAGGCGGTCGGGCACGCCATTGGTATCGTTGATACCGCGGGCAATGCTCACCACATGTCCGGGCATGATTTCCTTATATCCCATCAGTTTGATCCGCGCTGGATCACCAACATGGACGCCCCACATCTTGGTTTCTTCGAAATAACCGTAAACCCAGAAGGAATCCGCATCTATGATGGCCATGCGTGGTGCGCCGGCCGTTGCGTAATCACCAACTCGCAGATTGAGATTGGTGACGTAGCCATTAACCGGCGAATAAAGAACAGAACGCTGCAGATTGAGTTTTGCAAGATCAAGAGCCGCCCGCGCTGCGTCGACTTCGGCGACCTGCGTTGCAACCCGTGAATTGAAGACTTCCTGTTCTTCTGCGGAAACGATTCCGGAAAGACCCATACGGCGTTTTGCGTCGTTCTGCTTAAGCTTCAGGTCTTCAAGCGCTCCATCCAGACGGGCCTGAGCTTCGCGGATGGCAAGGCGAAAGCGAACCGGATCCAGAACATAGAGAGGATCTCCCTTATGAACGAACTGGTTGTCCACGATGGGGATCTGGACGACGGTGCCCGAGACTTCGGGAGCAACATCAACGACATAGACCCTGACGCGACCATCACGTGTCCAGGGAGAGATCATGTAGGTATTCCAGAGCGTGAAACCCAGAACGATCGCTATCGAAACGACAGCGAGAGTCAGAATCACCCGGATCAGCGTGCGCAAAAGAGGCATAACGGAAACTCGGCAACCTTCGTTTTACAGGGAGGATCAAACGTAGAGAACGAGAAGACAGAGCACTGAGACGTAAAGTGACAGCTCAAAAAGGGCGAGATGCCAGAACCATCCAAGGAGGCCCGTTCGCCAGAGCAGGAAGCGTAGCATCATTGTGACCGGGATTGCGGCGAGCGCATAAAGGACGATCGGCGCCATGAAAACGCCAAACAGATTGAACTCGGTCAGCATTCCGGGAAGCTTCCGTTACGACTTGTTTTATCTGACATATGACGGATTTCGCAAAGATTCACCAGATTTCGGATCATCTGCCATACGTTGCATTGGTCCGTTCTTATGGAAGAAACCGGGCGCGGCGTCGATAAGATGTGCAGCCTGAATAAGACAGGCTGCCATGCGTCTGGCGAGATCGTGGCCTTCATCCCCGGTTGTTTCAGGACCTAACCCGTCCAGAATAACCTGAGCCTCCTTGCGGCAGCATGTTGCCGTCTCTTCGGGAGCCGAACGAAGTAGGCTAAACGAATCGAGTGCGCGGCTCAGAGCCTCGCTCATGCGGGTGGAATCCAGACCTGTTGCGATGCTTTCCTTCCGCAGGGAACGAAGCCTCAGAATGACCCGACCGAGCGAAACGGCGCTGAAGGCGGCATCGGTCACTTCGAAGGCGCGGCCCGATGCGGCGAAGAATGACAGGCGTTGCACCAGGCGCAAAACCTTCTGCATCTGCGTATGTTCCCAGTTCACCCAACGGGGAATGGAGTGCGCGGGAGCAAGGGCCTGCTGCCGGACGGAGCGGGTGAGCGACGTGATAAGGCGTGCGCAGTCCAGTCTATGGTCCGCAGGCAGGATGACTTTGAAAACGAGCATGAGAATGATGCCGCCCAAGGCAAAGGCGAAATAGTTTTCGAAAAGTACGATGTCATTGAAAACAACAGGATTCTGAACCCGTGTCATGACATTGAAGAAAACAGCGTATCCAAAACCACGAATGGAATGGCGTGGATGAAACTGGATCCATATTCCAGGCAGAAGACAAACGAACAGGCTGAGCCAGAGTAAAGGAAAGCCATCAATCCGGGGCAGAAAAACCGTCTGGAAAAACAGGCTGGCCGGGATGGCCATCATCATGCCGCCAGCCAGCATGGTGGCGGCTTTTGTGGCTGATGGAGCCGTTGACAGCAGGCAGGACGCGCAGATAACGAATACCATCATGCTGGGGCCACCCGGCCAATGTAACACATACCATATCAATCCAGTCAGCAGCGCGACACACGCTCCCCGGACGCCGTTTCGGAAGGCCGCAGGCCAGTCAAAAAAGGGCAGCAGACGGACATGGCGGACCGGCATGTGGCCAGACAGGCAGGCCCAGGCTTCCGACAGCTCCATGACCAGATCGCACTCGCTGTCGATGGCTGCCAGAGTCGCCGGATCGCGAGCCTGATGGCTGAGTTGCCGCAACTCTTCCAAGGTCTGTGCGATATGGGCGGCTGTGGCGCCATTGTCGCCCTTCAGGATGGTCTGCGGCGGTTGCTCGGAAACAAGATTCATAATTCCAGCCGACAGGCTTCGCGCTTTCGCAAGCAGTTCGGTTTCCTGTCCGGGAAGTCCGCGCCATGCAGGGTGATGGGCACTGAGCATTCCAAGCAGATTGGTGATGCCTAAACGCAGGGCCGGCGCGCGCTGGCGGATATTATAATTGTCTGTGGCTGCGTATTCGACAGCTTCTATCAGGGCATTGGTCTGAGCGAGGAGGCGCGCACGCACGCTATAGGTGGAAATATCCATTGATCGGAATGCGCCGATCTGGCCGCTGTCGTTTTCACGAGGAAGCTGATCGTCATGCTCCGGCTGGAGGTGGACGAACTGCGACAGGATGTCCCTGAGCGTGGTATGGATACGGAGCAGAACCGTGTGCGAACGACTGCTGGAAGTGGCTTGAAAGACAAAGGCCGTGCTGATGATACCAATCGTCACGACGGATAGACGGCCCATTGCAGACAGGAAAATCCTGTCCGGATCGGCGAATGCGCCTGTCGAGATGATGATGATGGTATAGCCGGAGAGCACGGCTGCATAAGCGCGGTAGAAGCGCAGAAGAGTGGCGATACAGCACGCAAAACCGATGACAACTGCCAGAGCGCCGAAAAACATGAGCGGCTGCTGTGGAAATGCCGCCATGATCAGAACGCCACATGTCGTTCCGATCAACGTACCGAAGATACGCCAGATACTTTTCGAGAGCAGAGCCCCGGAGACGGGATTGGCGACGATGAGAACTGTCGTGACCGCAGACAGGGGCGACGCCAGCTGACAGAAAGCGGACACCCAGAGAGCCAGCCCGATTGCAAGAGCCGTTCTGCAGGCATAGGCGGCGGTGGGGGCGATTGTGACCCATACATCGCGTGTGGCCTCACGAAGCCTGGCGAAAAAGGTCAGGACATCAGCCCGGGCATAACTGTTCACTGCGGACTCTTTCCGGATTTATGTCTCAGTCGTGGATCGCGGCAGTGGCGCGAAAACCTCTTGCCGCACTCCATGGCCCGCAGCAAGACTGGTGCGCAGCAGAGGCAGTCTGGAATGCCTCACATTTCGTGGGCATGGCAACATTTCCGACATCATAACTACGACATGACAGAGCTTCAGCGGCTGCATGGGTTCAGTCGCTGTTAAGACATATGCCGCTTTTTGCGCTGCTGGTGATGCAACAAAAAAGGGGAGAGAAATTTTTCTCTCCCCTCTTCAGGGGCTGTCAGTTGCCTCTATGAGGCTGTCTGTTTCTGGCGGGCGCATTGCCACCGCGAGAAGGTCCCGAACGGGGCGAGCGACGTGGGGCCGCGGAATTTCCCGCCGGACGATTGCCGCCGCCTCGCCCACGCCCACCACCGCCAAGAACCGGGGGCTTCATGGTCGAATGTTCGGCTTCGTCCGAATGGTAGGGATGGTCGCGGACGATGGAGATTGTGCGACCGATATTGCGTTCAATATCCCGGAGCCATGCGCGCTGTTCGGGATCGCAGAACGAAACGGCCCATCCATCGCGTCCGGCGCGTGCCGTGCGGCCAATACGGTGGACGTAGCTTTCCGGGATATTGGGCAGGTCATAGTTGAAGACGTGTGTAACGTCATCGACATCAATGCCGCGCGCTGCAATGTCGGTTGCGACCAGAACCTTGATGGTGCCCGCGCGGAAACCTGACATTGCGCGTTCACGTGCTCCCTGCGACTTGTTGCCATGGATGGCTTCGGCAGGGATGTTGTTCTTGTTCAGGAACTCAGCAACCTTGTTGGCTTCGTGCTTCATGAGTGTGAAGACGGTAGCGCGAACGACCTGTGGCGATTGCAACAGCATCAGCAGCGCGTCCTTTTTGGACGCGTTATCGACGAACATGACAGCCTGACGGATACGGTCGACAGTGCTGGATGGTGGCGTGACTTCCACTTTTGCCGGATTATTCAGCAGCGAATGAGCCAGGTCGGCAATGGCTGAAGGCATCGTTGCTGACAGCAGCACGGTCTGACGACGGGGAGGGAGAAGGGCCGTGATTTTACGGATATCACGGACGAATCCCATGTCGAGCATGCGATCGGCTTCATCAAGAACAAGGATTTCGACGCCCGAAAGATCGATATGACCCTGCCCCGTCAGATCAAGAAGACGACCGGGTGCTGCGACCAGAACATCGACGCCCCGTTTCATGGCATCGACCTGACGACCTTGTCCTACTCCTCCAAATACGACAGCCTGAGTGAAGGGCATGTGTCGGGCATAGGCGGCGAAGCTGGCCGATATCTGAGCGGCCAGTTCACGCGTCGGGGCCAGAACCAGGGCGCGCGGCTGACGAGGTGCGGGTGCACGGCGATGCGTCAGCAAATGGTTCAGGATGGGCAGTGCGAAAGCTGCTGTTTTGCCGGTCCCGGTCTGCGCCAGCCCCAACAGATCCCTACCATTGAGCAGGTGAGGGATGGCACCGCTCTGAATAGGGGTCGGTGTCGTGTAACCTTCCTCATTGAGGGCTTGCAAAAGAGGCTTCGCAAGCTGCAGGTCAGAAAAGGTCGTCATAAAACTGATGCGCCTCCCAAGGCGTTGCTGACATGTCAGGCAGTCTTGAAACATGTGGGCAAGAAGCCCGGATATTCGTTAAGAAAAGCTTTACCGGAGGTTGTATTATACCTCTACATGCAGCCTGTCATTTCCAATTGGCGAATTTCTGTACCGCTCTTTGTCGAATCTTCAAGAGCGATAGATGTTAGACGCTGACAGTAGCACTGATAAAAAAGAGATTTTATTGAAATTTTCTTAATGTAATCATGGTTCTGATTTATTTTGATGTAAGAATATCAAATGGTTCAAATAAAAAACCATGTGGAAATCAAAATATTTGTATCTCGGAAGATTGTCAGTTCCCTTCAAATCCACCCGATCTATGTGAAAATCTGGTCTGCGACAGGAACAGAGCACCAGCAAGAGCATCTCCTTTTGCTGGCGTGGCATGGCGCTGGAAATAATCTGAACGGTTGAAAATGATATCCGCGAGACTACCGAGGAGTGCGAATGGCAGGGTTGTAAAACCATTTTCCTGCGTCAGCGCCCGTGCAATCCGTTCTGCTTCCGTTACCGCCTGTTGCAGAATTTCTTCGCCATCGGAACAGTTCATGGAAGCCGCCTGAGTGACGAAGGGAGCCAGGGTGGCGGCTTTGGTGGCGGTCAGGCCTATTGCCCACGCCGTCAGGCCTGCGGATGAGGTTTCCAGAATATGCTGCCTGATCGTGGATGTCAGGCGGGATGGCGGATGCCTTCCATCTTCAGCCTGAAACATCTTCTGCAGTGCCTTCAAACCCATCCATGCACCGCCTCCCTCATCTCCATGAGGGAAACCATATCCACCGACGCGTCGTGTCCTATCACCGCAGATCGCATATCCGACTGATCCTGTTCCCAGAGCGATGATCGCTCCATCCTGCCCTTCATGGGCGCCCAGACAGGAGGTGAATGCGTCGGATGTGACGGTCAGATGGGAGAAGCCTTTTACATGCTGGAGAAAATAGTCGCGGGCACCGGGAGTTTCCGCGCCAGCAAGACCGGCTCCACCTGAAAGCGATATATCGTCACGGTTTGAAAGTCCGGTTTGCTCAAGAGCCTCCTTGAGTGCCAGATGAATGGAGTCGAGCGCGACGTCCGGTGCACTGGCAATATTGGCGGGGCCACTGCGTGTTTCCGCGAGAATATTGCCTTGCTCGTCCGTCAGGCGCAGCAGGGTTTTTGTAGCTCCGCCGTCAATGCCTACTCTGAATATCTTCATGAGGTCTTTGTCATGCTGCCCGAGGGGCGACGGGACAGAAGAAACAGTGCCTGTTCACCGAACAGATTGGCGAGACGGATGGAGCGTCGCCAGGGCGCGCGTTCCCCTTCTTCATCCACAGCCATCCACTCTTCGACGACATAGTTTTCTTCGTCACATAGAGCGATGAAATCGCGGATGGTGCACGGGTGAATATTGGGCGTTGCATACCATGGCGTGTTCCAGACGGCCGTATTTGGCATCCGACCGGAGGCCAGCAGCCTCAGACGCAACTCCCAATGTCCGAAATTGGGGAAAGATACGATGGCATGTCGTCCGATCCGCAGCATCTGGCGAAGGACTTCGCGTGGGCGTTCCACGGCCTGCAATGTGCGCTGGAGAACGACATAATCAAAGCATTCATTGGGATAGTGAGCCAGATCATGGTCGGCATCGCCATGAATCACGGGAAGGCCATGGGCGACAGAGCGCGTGACTTCCTTCATGTCGATTTCGATGCCACGGGCATCACAGCCCCGCGTTCTGAACAGGTGATCGATCAGGGTTCCGTCACCACTGCCGATGTCCAGCACGCGTGTGCCAGGTTCAATCATTCCCGCGATGAGTCTCTGATCCAGACGCATTGCTTCAGCCTTCCGTGTGGGATGCTACGGAAAGCTGCGCATGCTCAGCAGCCCCGGTGATAAAGCCGCGAACGGTCCGTTCGAAATCCGGTTCATCCAGCAGGAATGCATCATGACCCTTGTCACTTTCGATTTCGACAAAGGAGACGTTTGCTGCTGCGCGGTTAAGAGCCCGAACGAGCAATCGGGACTGCGACGTCGGAAACAGCCAGTCCGAGGAGAAAGAAACAACACAGAAACGGATGGGCGTGCCAGCGAAGGCGGCGGAAAAATCGCCGTCATGATCAGCGGCCAGGTCCATCCAGTCCATCGCACGCGTGATCGTGAGATAGGAATTGGCGTCAAACCGACGGACAAAACTTGATCCCTGATGACGAAGATAGGATTCGACTTCGAATATCTCGCCAAGCAAAGAAGTGTCCTTGGATGCCAGGCGCTGGGGGTCTGGTCGCGTGCGCCGTCCGAACTTTCGGGTCAGTGCTTCTTCGGACAGGTAGGTGATGTGCGCCATCATGCGGGCAACGCCCAGTCCACGTGCCGGAATGGCGCCCGTTTCCCAATAACGCCCGTTATGGAATTCAGGATCTGCCGTGATCGCCTGCCGGCTGACTTCGTTGAAAGCGATGTTCTGCGCGGAATGGAAGGGAGCGGTCGCGATGGGCATCGCCGCGAAAACCTTCTCCGGGAAGGTTGTTGTCCATTCAAGCACCTGCATTCCACCCATTGAACCGCCGATGACCGCGAAGAGGCGCGTGATCCCAAGGTGTCGGATCAGCATTTCCTGCCCACGCACCATGTCGCGAATGGTCAGTGGGGGAAAATCGGTGCCCCATGGTTCTGCAACATTTTCGGTGGAAGGTTTGGGGGATCTGGGGCCGGTCGACCCCATGCAACCACCCAGAACATTCGAGCAGATGACAAAAAAACGGTTTGTATCGATTGCTCTTCCCGGACCCACCATGCCTTCCCACCACCCGGCCCGGCCGGTCAATGGATGGGTCTGTGCGACATATTGATCACCCGTCAGGGCATGACAGATCAGGATGGCGTTGTCCCGGGCTGGGGAAAGGACACCATAAGTGCAATACGCGATTTCCACGGGGGCGAGGTGCCGACCGCAATCCAGCGTCAGACCATCGTGGAACAGGGCGGTTGTATGGTTATGGGACGTTGAAAACGTATCCATGGTGTCCAGATGCTGCGATTGGGGAAACCCCGGTTGTCCGATGTTTCCGGCGGAGGAAGGTCCAGAACCGCCGTAAGGATGTGTGCATGCGGCAATAGGGTTTTTCCTTGGGAACGGCAAGTGAAACGGCACAAAACGGAAGATTGGGCATATTGACGCCGAACAAAATTAACGTTTATTTAACGAAACGTAGCTGCAGAGGCGGGATAGCAGTTGACCGATGGACAGACTGGCCAGAACGCAGGTTACTTTGCAGACGAGCAGGGTGGCCCAGCCTCCAGGGTCGTTGCACATTCCGGTTTGTTCGACGCCCTCTGGTATCTTTCGATATATCCGGATCTGGAAGGTATTGGACCGGCGGCACTGGCGCATTACTGCTGCTATGGATGGCGTGAAGGACGAAAGCCCAATCCTTTTTTTGAACCCCAATGGTATCTGAAGACCTATCCTTCGGTCAGCGGTGAACCTTTACTGCACTATATTCAGGAAGGAGAGGCCGCAGGGTTCCGACCTGTGGAATGGTTCGATCCGGTCTGGTACCGTGAGGCATGGCAGGTCCCCGATGATATGCTCTGCCTCAGGCATTATTTGCTGAACAGACACCGTCCAGGGCTTTGTCCCGTTGCCGAGTTCGATCCGGCTTTTTATCTCGATGCATATCCGGATGTTGCGGCTGCCGGCCTCGATCCTTTGGAACATTATATGGTTCAGGGGTTTCGGGAAGAGCGCAAACCTTTCGCAGGATTTGATCCCGTTTTCTATCGTGCGAAATATCTCGAGACGCAACGGGACGAAAATCCTCTTCTGCATTACCTGCGACATCGTGAAGATCCGAATGTTTTCCCAGCACTTCCCCGCAACCAGTCAACGGTGTCGCGGGAGGTGCGTAAACATGTGGTGCGAGGGAAACTCTTCGAGGAGCGTCGACCGCTGCCGGAAAGTGCGGTGCGTCGTGCGCGGGTTCTGACCTATTACTTGCCCCAATTTCATAGCATTCCTGAAAACGATGTCTGGTGGGGAAACGGGTTCACGGAATGGACAAGCATAGCCAGAGGACTGCCGCGCTTTACAGGTCATTATCAGCCGCGCGTTCCTCGGGATCTTGGTCATTACACACTTGATAACGCAGACATTATCCGCCAACAGGCCCGGATGGCGCGGGAAGCCGGGATTGAAGGATTCGTCTTCTATTTCTACTGGTTCAATCAAAAGCGTCTGCTGGAAAAGCCACTCGAGATTTTCCTGAATACTCCTGACATCAACATGCCGTTTTGCCTGATGTGGGCGAATGAGAACTGGAGTCGACGTTGGGATGGCTCTGATGATGATGTTCTGATTGCGCAGGATTTTCGCGAAGAAGATGAAGATGCACTTATCTCATGTTTTGTAAGACATTTTCGTGATTCCCGTTACATTCGTATTCAGGGACGCCCCCTTCTGATGATTTATCGGCCCGCACAGATTCCGGAGTGCGCGGCGAGCATTGAAAGATGGAAAACGAAATTCAGCAAAATATCCGGTGACGATCCCATCTTCATCATGAGCCAGACATTCGGATCCGACGATCCGCGTGAATTCGGAATGGATGGGGCGATTGAATTTCCGCCGCACAAGATTGTCTCCGATCTTAAAACCATCAATCATTTTATGGATGTTCTCGATCCTGATTTTTCAGGACAGGTTTATGATTATGATCAGATCGTCACGCATGCTCTGGGAATGCCGACACGGGATTTCCCGCTGATCAGAACGGCCTCTCCTTCATGGGATAATGATGCCCGACGTCAGGGGAAAGGCCTTGTGATGCATGGGGCCACTCCCGACGGGTTTGCCCGATGGTTGGGAGGGCTGGTTGAACAGGCGAACAGACATCCATTCTTCGGCGAACCGTTTGTTTGCATCAATGCGTGGAATGAGTGGGCCGAAGGCGCATATCTGGAACCGGATCAGCATTATGGCGCTGCCTTTCTGAACAGCTGTGCACGGGTGGTTTCCGGATATGGGAATATAGCTGAAAATAACAGGATACTTCTTGTCGGACATGACGCATTTCCGGCCGGTGCGCAGATGCTTCTTTGTCATATTGGTCGGGTTTTGCGACGTGTGCATGGAATGCATGTGCGCTTTTTGCTGTTGGGCGCGGGTGATCTTATCGGACGATACAGGGAGGAAGGAGAGGTCGATATTGTTACGGAAGGAGAGGAGAAACTTGCCCTTCATGTGATGGGTCTTGCGAATGAAGGATTTCGCCGCGCAATTGTGAATACGGCAGCGGCTTCTTCCGTCAGTGGTTTTCTTGATGCTTCCGGGATTGGCTTCATTCAGCTTGTACACGAACTTTCATCGATCATTTCTGCACGAAATCTGGGAGGATTCCTTGCTCGGTCCATGGAACTCGCGCAATGCACGGTATTCCCATCGGAATATGTTGCACGTTGTATAAAGCAGGATATTAAACATTATTCCGCGAAAAATCTTATATTGCCGCAGGGACTTTATGCAGATGTAAGCTATGCTGCGCGATCACGGATTGCCATGCGGCAGTCTCTTGGTGTGGAACAGAAGGACCGCGTCATTCTTGCGTCAGGATATGGAGATATGAGGAAAGGTTTCGATCTTTTCCTGCAACTCTGGCGTCAGACGGAAGAAAAACGGCAGGATCAGAGCCTGACCCATCTGTTCTGGACGGGCGATATTGATCCGGAGATGCGGCGCTGGCTTTCTTCTGAAATCAGGATGGCGCTGGCGAGTGGCCGTTTTCATCTCCCGGGACGCGTGGATGAGATGTCTGGTTGGTTTTCGGCAGCCGATGCCTTCGTTCTGACATCACGTGAAGATCCATATCCTTCTGTCGTGATGGAAGCGATGACGTGCGGTCTGCCTTGTATTGTGTTCGCTGATACGGGAGGTGCATCAGAACTCGTTGTTCGGATGGCCACGCATTTCAGGATGACCGAAGCGGATGTGGTTGTTCCTGTCGGGGATATCAGGCGGCTTGCACAAAAGGCATTATACGCGGCCCAGAAGAGCCTTGATGGGGGCAACCGGGAAAGAGTGCGACGAATACGTCTGATGCAGAACAGATTTCCATTCGGGAATTATGTTGAAAGGCTTCTGTCTCTGGCAGTTCCACAGACAAGACGCATTTCCGTGGTCGTACTGTCTTATAATTATGCACGCTATCTGGCCGCCCGTCTGGCATCGATTTTTGCGCAGAACTACCCAGTATTCGAGATTCTTGTTCTTGATGATGCATCGCAGGACAACAGCATTGATGTGGCATGTGAAACCGCGAAGGAATGGGGGCGAGACATACGTCTGATCACTTCCGAGCAAGGATCAGGCAATGTTTTTGCTCAATGGAAGAAAGCTGTTGCGGAGGCCAGAGGAGACTGGATCTGGATTGCGGAGGCAGATGATGTCGCAGCGCCGGATTTCCTGAAGCATCTGTCCGGGGCATTGGATGCGGCACCGGAGGCCGTGATGGCGTTCTGTGACAGTCGGGCCATTGATGCAGATGACCAGATGATGTGGCCTGGTTACCGATCCTATTACGCCGATGTCGTTGGCGATATGCTGGATCAGGATGCCGTTCATGACGGTGCGGGATTTGTGTCACGTTGTCTGGGTGAGCGTAATCTGGTCATGAATGCCAGTGCTGTGCTGTTTCAGAGAACGGCTCTGGAGGGGGCGCTTGAACGCTGCCATGATCTGGAAACATTCCATATCGCCGGGGATTGGCGGATTTATGTGGAACTGCTGACGGCTCCGGGCGCTCAGGTTGCTTATGTGGCGCGGTCTCTGAATGATCACAGGCGACATGGTGCGTCAGCCACGGGCAGCGTGGCCAGTTCTAGGCATCTGGCAGAAATTGTCCGGATGCATCATCTGATTCGTGATTTGCCCGTTTTTGCCAACGATGCTGAGGCGTCGCTACGCAGGGAGTCCTATCGTAGTGAGGTGGCCCGGACTCTGGGTCTGTTTGAAAAAGAGATGGAGCTGGAAGGCAACTGAGAGAATTTCCCGGAGATTTTTGATAAACCGCCGGGAAAATATCGCTTATTTCGTTTCTTCTTCTTCTTCTTCTTCTTCTTCTTCTTCTTCTTCGCCGTCGTCCTCTTCCTCGTCATCCTCGATGACGACGGCGACGCTTACTTCTGCAGAATTGTCAGCCTGAAGAGTTTCAGCGGTGCTTTCAGCTTCGCCAACATCTTCATAAAGCTTTGCATCGTTGGGATCGTCGCCCCAGCTTTCGGTTTCCGGGTTCCAGAACTCGAACTCGTCTTCGTCGATCTCTCTCTGAATGAGGTAGCCAACAATTACTTCATCATCACTCATGGTCTGTCCTTTGCCTCTGATATCGATCAGGTATGGAGTCTCAGTGTAAAAGGAAAGCGAATTTTCCGGGACGGTCATGTCCGCCACAGGAAAATGAGAAATAATCTTTTGTTTTCAACGCATTATCATCCTCCTACTCTAATGAGGGCATGAAGAATCATTGCCCTGACAGCATTGAAGGATGAAGGAAAACTACAAATCGGTTCTGAGTTCCGGATCTGCGAAACGTCGATTCAGAAGTACTGGAAGCACATCACGCGCCTTGCGGATTCGCTCTTTCGAAATGTCCGCGAACAGAAGATCCGGCTCTATACCCGCCCGGACGACCGGAACTCCAAGAGGATCAATCAGCATGGAGCATCCGATATTACGCGGACCACATTCGCCGACGGCGGCGACATAGATCGTATTTTCC